>JANNEL010000434.1:0-5053 GCA_031378595.1 Alphaproteobacteria bacterium | reverse complement strand
CAGAAGCGCCAGCGCTGTCCGGCCCATTGGCGCGGCCAGTAGCGATCTTGCCAACCGTAGCCGCGACCGTATCCGCCATAGCCGCCGCCGTTACCCCAGCGCGGATTGTCGGCACGCCAGCAGAGACCGTAGCTGTCCCACGCCCACCACTGATCGTCGTAGTACCACCAGTAGGCATCGTCGTAGAAGCGCAAGCCGATGTACCAACGCCAGCTGTCGTCCCAGCCGCTGTTGTACCAATGCGGGTACCAGTAGTTTTGGTAGTAGTAGTGGTTCGGACGCCAGCGCGGGTGATGTCTTACGCCCGGCCAACGATTCTGCCAGTTGTTGTTGTTGCGCCAGTTGTTGTTGCGCCAATCGCGATCGCGTCCGTTACGATCACGCCAGTCCCGATCGCGCCAGTCGCGGTCGCGCCAACGGTGATCCGGCGATGTGCCGGGGCCACCACGCGGTCCGGGTGGGTTTTCCCAGTTCGTGCCAGGGCCGCCACGCGGTCCAGGCGGATTGTTGTCGTTGTCGCGATGGCGCCAACGGCGATCAGGCGACGTGCCGGGGCCACCCCACGGTCCGGGCGGGTTTTCCCAATTCGTGCCGGGGCCGCCACGCGGTCCTGGTGGGTTGTTGTCGTTGTCGCGATGACGCCAGCGCGGACCCGCGCCTGGTCCACCAGCGGGACCGGGTGGATTACCCCAACGTGGGCCTGCGCCGGGGCCGCCAGCTGGGCCTGGCGGATTCCAGCGTGGCCCTGCGCCCGGACCACCAGCTGGTCCCGGCGGATTCCAACGCGGGCCTGCACCTGGGCCGCCCGCGGGTCCCGGCGGATTGCCGCCAGCGCCGCCGACGCCTGGGCCTTGTGGATTTCCACCGCCGCCTGGTGGTGGTCCGGGTGGGTTGCCGCCGCCTTGACCGCGCCAGCCGCCGCCGGAGCGGTCGCCGCCGTCCTGATGCGCTTGATGTTCGCCGCCGCCGCCTCGCCAACCGCCGCCGCGATCGGCCCACGCCGGCGCAGCGAGGAGGCTCAAGCTCAGCGCAGCTCCTAGCGCCGGAGCCAGAGTTCTCAATCTCATTTCTGTTACCTTTCGATGGGTGTCCCCAGGGTCGCTTTTGCGCCGGACGCCCTGAATGGTGCATGAACGGCGCGTTTAGACTTGTGAGTGCTGCTCAAGGAGAGGGTTTTGATGCGGACACTGTTGATCGGCGGGGCTGGCTATATCGGCAGCTCCATCGCGCATCATTTACTGGACCTCGGGCACGAGCCGTTCGTGCTCGACAATTTGTCTACCGGCGCGCGCGCGGCGGTTCCGCCGAAGGTGCCTTTCGTGCAAGCCGATTGCGGCGACGCGGCGGCGTTGGCACGCGCGATTCGCGAGTGGCGGATCGAGGCGGTGGTGCAGTTGGCGGCGGCGGTGCGCGTGGATGAGTCGATGGCCGACCCGGCAAAGTACTATTTCAACAACACGGTGAAATCGCTCATGGTCTTCGACGCCTGCGCGAAAGCAGGCGTGAAGGACCTGGTATTTTCGTCGACCGCCATGGTTTACGCTGGCGACGAAGACAAGCCCCTGACGGAAACCACCGAAACGGGGCCGACGAACCCTTACGCACGATCAAAGCTCACCAGCGAATTCATGTTGAAAGACATCGTGCGCGTTTCCGGGATGCGCGCGACGATCTTGCGGTATTTCAACGTCGCCGGCGCGGACGTGAAACTCCGAACCGGGCAACGGTCGCCCGCAGCTACGCATTTGATCAAGGTCGCTTCGGAGGTTGCGATAAACGCTCGTCCGCATCTCAACATCTACGGCACCGACTATAAGACGCGGGATGGAACGGCGATTCGCGACTACGTTCACGTTACGGATCTCGCTGACGCGCACGCGCTGGCGCTCACCAAGCCGGGAGCCGAAGGCGAGACCAGGCTTTACAATTGCGGCTACGGCACCGGTCAAACCGTGCGCGAGGTCATTGCGGCATTCGGTGAGGTTCTGAACCATCCCCTTCCCACGATCGAACAACCGCGGCGTGTCGGCGACGTGGCGATCCTCGCGTGCGATCCGAGCAAGGTGAAACGCGAGCTCGGCTGGACGCCGCGGCATGCCTCGCTCCGCACGATCGTGGCGAGCGCGCTCGACTGGGAGCGCAAACTTGGCACTCACGCAGAGTAGAATGTTGTCCGCGAGCGCCGGACACACGCGAGCGGCACACGTGGCACAGGCGTCGAGGCGTTCTTCAGTGTCGTGTTCGCGCATTAGCGCTCGAGTTCGACCGTCTCCAAATGCTCTGGCACGTGGGCTTCCCAGCCAAGTTCGTCTTGAATTCGCAGCCGCAGCGCGTCGGCGGCGGACGGCTCGCCGTGCAGTACGAACGTGCGCCTGGGCGGTTTCTCGAAGGCCTTGAGCCAAGCCATGAGCTCATCGCTATCCGCGTGTGCCGAGAGGTTGCCTAGGGCCACGACCTCGGCGCGGATCGGCACGTGGCTCCCGTGGATCTTGACCTCCTCGGCGCCGGCCACCATTGCCGCACCGCGTGTGCCGCCTGCTTGGAAGCCAGCAAAGACGATGGCGTTCTCCGGGTGCGGGCCGAATGCCGCGATGTGATGCACCACGCGGCCGCCCGTCGCCATGCCGCTGCCCGCGACGATGATCTTCGGTTCGCGCGACAGGTTCAGCTGCTTGGACTCCTCGATCGAGTTCACGATCTTCGCGGCCTTGCACATGGCTTCGCACTCGGACTCGCTCAAACGGTGTTCACCGCGATGGCGGTGGTAGATGTCGGTGGCATCGACCGCCATGGGGCTGTTCAAGAATACAGGCGTAGCTACGGCAATCTGCGCCTGCGCCTGCGCCGTCGCCTTCAGGCGGGCGATCGCAAGCAGCAGGGCCTGCGTGCGGCCGACGGCGAAGGCAGGAATCACGACGTGCCGCCGCGCGCAATGGTACGGTTGATGACTTCGCCGAGCTTCGCGTCCGGGTCGTGGTTTTCGTGGCGCTTGTTGCCGTACGTCGATTCGACGATCAGAAAATCGGCGCGCGGTATCGCTTCGGGCGGGCGCATGATCGTGTCGTGCTGGCGGCCCAAATCGCCGCTGAAGGCGAGCGTCATTTGACCATTCGACAACAGCACGGTGGACGCCCCCAGAATGTGGCCTGCAGGGGCGAAACGCGCGCGCAGTGCCGACACCAGCTCAAAGTCATGATGGAACGGCACCGTCACCAAGCGGCCCAGCGCCGCTTCCGCGTCGCGCTCCGTATAAAGCGGAAGAGCCGGGCGGTGCTTCGAATAGCCAACCTGGTTGGCGCGTTCCGCATCCTCTTCTGCAAGGCGCGCACTATCGGGCAGCATGATGTGGCAAAGATCGGCCGTCGCCTCCGTGCAATAGATGCGACCGCGAAAGCCCTTCTTGACCAACAGCGGCAAGTAACCTGAATGATCGATGTGCGCGTGCGTGAGCACGACGGCGTTGATCGCGGCGGGGTCAAACGGCGGCTTGTCCCAATTGCGCAGGCGCAAGGCTTTGAAGCCCTGGAACAAACCGCAATCGACGAGCAGCCGATCGTTGCCCGCACGCACGAGATATTTCGAACCCGTGACAGTGCCCGCCGCGCCCAGGAACTGGATATCCATCGCTACACCGAACTTTCGAGGTTCAAGCTCTTAGGTTCGGAACGTGCGGGCTTTGATCAAGATCAACGATCCGCAGCTGTTACCGCGGTATTTGTGTGCACCGAAGATCGGAGGCATCGATGCGCAAACTCTCGGACATCGTATTCAACCAGAAACCGCTCACCATGCGCCCCACCGCCTGCGTCAAGGATGCTTGCGAGAAGATGCGCGAAACGCAAGCGGGCTCCGTGCTTGTCACCGACGAACAGGGACGTCTCGTCGGCATCTTCACTGGCCGCGACGCCGTTTGCCGTATCGTCGCGGCAGGCAGGAACGCGGAGACGACGGCGCTTGTCGATGTCATGACTCTACGGCCCGAGACGATGACGCCCGATAAGACCGCTATCGAAGCCTTGCGCTTGATGTGGGACGGTGGCTTTCGCCACATCCCGATCGTCGACGAAGGCAAACTGCTCGGCGTCGTCTCGCGTGGCGACTTCAAGGGTTCGGAACGAGGCCGCTTGGAGGAGGAACGCGAGCTTTGGGAGCACATACGCTAGGGTATTCACGCCCCCGCGGCATTGACGCAGGTCAAGGCCCGGTCGTTGTTGCTCGCGCATTGTTGCTGGCAACTGCCGTAGGAAGCCCGCAATGGTGAACGCAGAGTCCATACCGCAATGGGCGATCGGAAGCCCCTTGGTCATCCATGCGCCCGCGATGGACGACCCGTGGCGCTGGCTCAGTCGGGGTTGGGACGATCTTTGGCGCAATCCGCTGTTGAGCCTTGGCTATGGCGCCGCCTTCGTCGCGATCGGCCTGCTCGTGACGGCGGGGCTCTGGGCGCTCGGGCTTGAGTCGATGGCGCCAGCGCTCGCCGCGGGCTTCACGCTGCTCGGCCCTGTGTTCGCGGTCGGGCTCTATGAGATGAGCCGCCGCTACGAGGCGGGCGAGTCTGTGTCATTGCGTGAAATCGTCGCCGCGCGGCTGCCGTCGCCGCCGCAATTTGCGTTCCTCTCCTTGGTGTTGATGTTTCTGTTCCTGATCTGGCTTCGCCTTGCGACGTTGAACTACGCGCTGTTCACGTACGGCAACTACACGCCGCTCGGCGACTTCATCAACTTCGCGCTGAAGACCGAACAGGGCCTTACGATGATCGTTGTCGGTACGGCGATCGGTGGCGCGCTCGCCGCCATCGCCTACGCGATCAGCGTGATCTCCGTGCCTTTGCTGTTGCGCCACGATGTCGATGTGTTGACGGCGATGTGGATCAGCGTTCAAACCGTGCTCAACCATCCCGGCCCAATGCTGCTTTGGGCCTGGCTCATCGCGGTTTTGACCGCGATCGGTATCGCGACGATGTTTGTGGGTCTGATTGTCGTTTTTCCCTTGATCGGGCACGCGACTTGGCACGCCTATCGAACAATCGTCGCCGGCGAACGCTAAAGCGGCC
>JANNEL010000405.1:0-1930 GCA_031378595.1 Alphaproteobacteria bacterium | reverse complement strand
GTCGCTTGCTCGGCGATGGTGACATCGCACGCGTTGGCTTGCGCAACGCTCAGACCTAGGAACACGACGAAAAAGCTAAACAACGCCGAAAGCTTTGCGATAGCGCGGAATGAAGAGGTGCTTTCCCTTCAGGATCGATGTGAAGAAACTGCCGACTACCAGTCCCTTTTTGCCGAAGGGGAGGACACTTGCGCCCTTCGAAGGGCCGAGCGGAATCAGGATCGGTGGTGCCAGCGAGGGTTTGTAACGCGGCAGCGACTCGATTTTCTTGCCGGCGACGACTGCCTTGATTGTCTTGGCGAGCCAGGGTTCTTGCCCGGCGATGCCGACGATCGTCATCGCATCGCCGGTCGCGGCGGCGTCGCCGAGCGCGAAAACATTCGCGCGACCGGGGAGCCGAAGCCACGCATCCACTTCGACGCGACCTAACGCGTCGGCCTTCGCGCCGGGCAGCGCGTGCAACAGATCGTTGACCGGCTTGGCACCGATAGCCGGTACGATAAACTCGGCGTCGAGGGTTGTGCCGTCCGACACTTCGAGTTTGCCGGATGTCGGTTCATCGACGCTTTGCAGGTTACGGACGGTTGTGCCCATGCGGAGCGAAACGCGGGCGCGTTTTAGCTGCGCTTCGAGTTTTTGTCCCAACTTGGCGGGATAAGCCGGGAACAGCGTGCTCGTCGAAGAGACGAGCGTAATCTTCTTTTTGGGGAACGCCGCGGCGATCTCGCCCGCAAGCTCTGTGCCGACCGCGCCCGCGCCGACGATCGCGATCGACTTCGCCGCCAGCAGCGCGGCATGTGCCGCGCGGCTCGCCGCGACGAAGGATGCGATCGAGTCGCCTTGAGGCTTAAAGAGGCGCGCATAGCGTGAGCCGGTTGCGACGACGACGATATCGCCTTCGATCGTGGCGCCCCCGGCAAGTTTTACGCCGTTGTCAGCGATAGCCACAGCGCGGTCGCGCACCACCTTGCCGCGCTTCAGCAGCTTGTCGTAGGGCAACGCGATCTTCTCGTGAAGTGCCGGCTCGACAACAGCGCGAATCGAGGCGACGTTGTGAACGAAGCGGTCGCGCGGCTCGATCAACACCACATCGGTCACGCGGTCGAGTGCCCGCGCGAGTGCGGTCCCGGCGTAGCCGCCACCGACGATGATGACCCGTTTCATCCATTCCCCGATTCCGTTCTTCTTTGTAAGTACCAGAGTTCGTGTTCGCAATCGACCGAGCACCCCCGCGCAACTGGCTCAGAGCCCGTTCAAGCAACCACCCGTCCCGGGCCTAAGAAAACGATGAAAAAGGCTTGCTAACCACCTCGGCGTTCGCGCCGTCTTGATCGCTGCCGTATCATGGGCGAAGTATGCCACAGCATGACCCCGTAGCTCAGCAGGATAGAGCGGCAGATTCCTAATCTGTAGGTCGGACGTTCGAATCGTCTCGGGGTCACCATCATTTTGTGCGGTAGGCTGACGTGACGCCGCGCGCCAGGGTGGTGATTGCCGTGCGCAAGGTCCGCGGTTCCAGCACTTCCAGTTCGGCGCCCAGGTAGAGCAGTTGGCGGGCGGCGATTTCGTCGGCTTCGACGGGGATCGTGGCCTTGATCCAGCCTTCCGGTTTGCAGGGGCGATGGTTTGCTTCGACGGCTTCGGCCGCGGCCGGACTGACGTCATGGAGGAGCCTGCGGCCGCGCGGCGAGAGTTTGATGGTTGCGCGATCTTTGAGCAGGCGCGCTTCGAACTCCTTCGACGCCCCCGCCCAGTATTTTGCGAGGTCGAAACGCGGCGGGCGCTGCGCGGGCGTGTCCAAGACCGTTAGCGTTTGGATGTTCGAGATCCGGTACATGCGCGGCTTCGCGTCGCTTGCGGCGACGAGGTACCAGGTGCCCGCTTTGAACACGAGGCCGAGCGGATCGAGTTCGCGGGTGACGGTATCCTT
>JANNEL010000375.1:0-7527 GCA_031378595.1 Alphaproteobacteria bacterium | reverse complement strand
TCGCCGTCCACGGCCATCTGATCGGGATGTCTGGCACCGTATTTCGAGCCGGGCTTCAGGCGTCCGATGTCGTAGCTCGCAAGGTCCGCGTACGGCAGGTCTTTGATGAGCGGCGGCGGGACGTCGAGCCAGCGTCCGTCTGCGTCGCGCACGATATCGGGCTTCAAGGCGTCGTTATGGAACACCACGACGGTTCCGTCCTTGGCCACGTGCACGTCGAGTTCGAACCCGTCGACCCCAATGTCGAGCGCGTGCGCGAATGCGGCCAGAGTGTTTTCCGGGCGCAGCCCCGCACCACCACGGTGCGCGATATTCAGGGAAGTGCTCAACGTCAAAGGGTGATTCAAACCAACAGCCAGGGGCACTTTAGCACCGATGGGTCCGCGAATGGTGCTCAAGAAATGTGCGAAATTTCGAGCCATGGGGCAGAACGAACCATGCACGCGCTTGCCTTCGCCGCCCAATCGGACATCATGCCGGGCGGGGGAGTTGGGTGACCATGGTTCGTTCGTTCGTAGGCCTCGTTGCGTTCGCGCTTAGCGTCGCGTTCGCGCATGCCGACACCGGTAGTTGGAAAATCACCAAAGACCACTGGGACGCGGACGACGAGGTGCGCTTCGGCGCGTTCGTTGCGGGCTTCGGCGATCACGACTGCAAGGACCCTGCCGCTTGCTTCAAGAGTACGGCCAATCCCTACCGCGACAGCGACCCACCGAACTTACGGATGGACGGCGACTGCGCCGACTTCGTCTATCAACTGCGCGCCTATTTCGCGTGGAAGAACGGGCTGCCCTTCTCGTACCCGATCTACATGATGTCGCGCTCCGGGCCCACGGACGATTTTCGCTTCTCGGACGCGGGCAATCAGGTCGTCGCGCGCCTGCAGCTCGAGTGGCAAGCCGATACCGACCCCGCGAAGCTGCTGCTCGATCTGCGCGGCACGGTTTCGACCGCGATGTTCCGCGTCGAGCACACGTTCGACAACGGCTATAGCGCGAGCGATTTCTATTCGCCGAAGATCGAACGCGGCGCGATCCGCGCGGGCTCGATCATCTACGACCCGTGGGGTCATGTGGTCTACGTCTTCAAGGTCGACGACGACGGTACCGTGCACTACGTGGATTCCAACCCGGACCGCCAAGTCACGCGGGGCACCTTCGGCCCGCAATTCCCGCGCATGGCACCCGCGCTCGGATCGGGCTTTTGGAATTGGCGGCCGATCAAGCTTGTCGACTACACGAAAGATGCCGACGGCAACTTGATCAACGGACGGTTTGTGGTCGCCTCGAACGCGGAGGTTTCGGACTACGGCATCGAGCAATACTACGGCACCGAAGCGAACGACGCGCACGACTGGAAGCAGGCCAAGTACAAGAACCGCGGCAAAGAACTGGGCTTCTACGACTTCGTTAAAGCGAAGCTGGCGAAGTAAGCGCGCCATCTCCGGACGTGCAAGGTTGCAATTCCGTGATAGGTACAAAGGCAACCTAAGGATCACGCACCCGTGCACAAGGCCGTCCTGCAGTCAGGCAAGCTCTCACTTGGTACGAAGCTCGCCTACGGTTTTGGCGCGGTTGCCTACGGCATAAAAGACGGCGGGTTCGCGTATTTTCTGCTGCTGTTTTACAGCCAAGTGATCGGGCTCGATGCGAGCGCCGTGGGCATTGCGATCACGATGGCGCTCATCGTCGATGCGATCAGCGATCCGATCGTCGGCTATTGGTCCGATAATCTGCATTCGAGATGGGGACGGCGGCATCCCTTTCTTTACGCCTCGGCGATCCCTGTGGCGGCAACCTATTATCTGCTCTGGAACCCGCCGGTTGGTTGGTCGAACGAGGCGCTCTTTTGGTATTTGTTTGCGCTCGCGGTTTTGATCCGGACTTTTATCACGCTCAACGAAACGCCGAGTTCGGCGCTCACCCCCGAACTTACGGCGGACTACGATGAGCGTGCGACACTGATCTCCTGGCGCTTGTATTTCGGCTGGACCGGCGGCAACGCGATGTCGGTCCTGATGTTCGTCGCGCTATTCCCCGCGTTTGCGAGCGCAACCACGACAGGCCAGTTCAACCGCGACGCCTATGCGGTCTACGGCGTCGTCGCCGCGGTTCTCATGGGCGTTTCGATCCTTGCCTCGGCGATCGGAACGCATTCGCGCATCCCCTACCTCAAGGCGCCACCGCCGAAGCGGCGCATGACGCCAGGGCTCGTCTTCAGAGAAGTTTTCGAGACGCTTTCAAACCGCTCTTTCGTGGCGCTGTTCGTTGCGACCGCGTTCGGTTCGATCGGCGCAGGCCTGTCGGCCGCGCTCGCGTTCTACATCTCGACCTACTTCTGGAAATTTACGCCGGCTGAAATCGGCGGCTTGGTAATCGGCGTCTTCCTTTCCGCAGTCATCGGCGCGGCGCTCGCCCCCGTCGTCACGCGTACGATCGGTAAGAAGCGCGGCGCAATGGTCATTGGCTTGATCGCTTTCTTGGGCTCGCCGTTGCCAATCCTACTGAAGCTTGCGGGATTGCTCGATGCAGGCACGCCGCAGTTCATCTATTTGCTGGTGCTTGTCACCGGCATCGTCGATGTCGGCCTGATCGTGTGCTTCCAAATTCTGACCGCGGCGATGATGGCCGACCTTGTCGAGCAAGCCGAACTGAAAACGGGCCGGCGCTCGGAAGGTACGTTCGTCGCTGCCGTGACCTTCATCCGAAAGATGGTGTCGGGCTTGGGTGTGATGGCGGCCACGGTCGTGATTACGCTGGCCGGCCTCAAAGCCGGGGCCAAGCCGGAAGACGTCCCAGCGGATGCGGTCTGGCGGCTCGGCGCGTATTACGTGCCCGTCATTTTGACGTTTTGGATGGCGATGATGGCGGCGATCGGCTTCTACCGGCTGAACCGCGGCGATCATGAGGAAAATCTGCGCCAGTTGGCTGAGCGCGCCAGCATTTAGGCAAACCTTACTGCTGCCCTCGCCAGCGATGGCGAGGCGATATGTGACGGGTTGCAAATTGCGTTCGGGCAGGTTTCTCGCCAGAATGCGTCATTCCTTCGATGGTTCGGATTTCAACAATGCGTTTGTGTGGTGCGTTCATGGTCGCGGCCCTGTTGCCGCTTTCGGCATGTGCGAGTTGGGGCATCTTGCCGTCGACCGTCGAGACAACGGAATCGCCGTTTAAGAGCTACAAGAGCGCGGAAGACGCCTATGCGCAGGTGAAGCCGTACGTCACCACGCAGAAGGAGCTGAAGGCGCGCGGGTTCGATCCATACACGACGCCGAACATCAAGGTGTTGAACTATCTCGACATGGTGCCGCGCTTCCTGCCGCAGCAGTCGATGAAGCAAGAGGATTTGGACCCGGCCGTGCAATCCTGTTTGACCGCGCGCGAGCGGTGCACGGGGTGGCTGGCTGAGCCTTCGATTTCGTCGAAGGACCGCACCGGCAACGTGGCGCTGGACGTGCTTGGGTTTGAGCGCGAGACGACGGGCACGGGCTGGAAGGCCTCGATGCTGCTGCTCATTCAGGACGGCGTCGTCGTCTACAAGCTTTGGTCGGGCACGCCCTCGATCCTTGAGGTCAAGACAGAAAAGAAGCCGCTGGGGCCGTTGCAGGACCTTTCGGGTCCGGCCGCGGCTGCCATTTCCGGGGCGATAAAGCCCTGACGGACAAGCGCATCGCCGTCGTCGGCGGCGCGGGATCGTTCGGTCAGCCGCTCGTGCGCGGCATTGTCGAGACAACAGACTGTCACGTCGTCATTTGCGGGCGCTCGCGCGAGAACGCGGTCGCCTTCGCGCGAACGCTACGCGCCGGCGAGCGGGTGTCGGTAGCCTTTCTGGATCGGACCCGCGCGACCGCCGCCGACATCGCCGCACTCAACGTATTCTGCATCATCGATGCAGCAGGCCCCTTTCAGGCGAGCGCCTACAGCCTTGCGCGGGCGGCCATCGAAAGCGGTGTGCACTACATCGACCTCGCGGACGCGCGCGATTTCGTCGCCGGATTCGGTGCGCTGGACGAGGCCGCGAAGGCGCACGGCGTTCTTGCCGTCACGGGTGCGAGCACCACACCGGCTTTGACGCAAGCGGTGCTCGACGAACTTTGCCGCGACTGGAAGCGGGTCGACAGCGTGGAGATTGCGCTCAGCCCCGGTGCTGCGGCCGCGATGGGTTTGTCGGTCGTGCGCGCGATCTTGAGCTATGCGGGCAGGCCCGTGAACGTGTGGCGCTTCGGGCGATGGGATTCCGCACCCGGTTGGGGGTTGCTGCAGCGCGTTTCGATCGAAGGATTGGGCAAGCGGTTCGTGGCACTGGTCGAAACGCCCGATCTCGACATCGTGCGGATGCGGTTTCCGACGGTGCGGCAGGCCGTGTTTCGCGCTGGCGTCGAGCTCACCATCTTGCAGCTTGGTCTTTGGTTGCTGACGTTTCCGGTGCGCTGGGGCGTCGTGCGTTCCCTTGAGCCGTTCTCGGAGTTCCTGCACGCCGTTGCCGCCTGGTTTCGCCGCTTCGGCAGCGACAAGGGCGGCATGATCGTGGAGGCTTCCGGGCTCGACGCTGCGGGCACGCTCACGCGCTCGCGGTGGACGCTGGTTGCGAAGGCCGGTGACGGGCCGAACATCCCGGCCCTGCCCGCTCTCGCTTTGGCGCGTGCACTGGCGGCGGGCACGATGACCGCGCGCGGGGCGACCGCGTGCGTCGGTTTGCTCTCGCTCGACGCATTCGCGCAGGAGTTTTCGCGCTACGAAATCACGACCGCTGTGACGACGGAGCGGCTTTCACAGACGCCGCTCTTTCAGCGCGTGCTTGCGGGGTTTGCGGAGATGCCGCAAGCGGTGCGCGAAGCACATGCGCCGGAGCCGGCGCGCGAGCTTGTGGGCACGGTCGATATCGACGGCGCGGAGAATCCGTTCGCGCAGGCAATTGCGTGGCTTGCAGGATTTCCGTCGGCCGGGCGCGATTTGCGCGCTGCCGTCACGATCGAGCGCGAGGGCAACGGCGAGGTTTGGGTCCGCCGTTTCGGTTCGGCAACGTTTGCGAGCCACCTCGGCGAGGTTCAACCGGGCAAGCTTGCGGAGCGTTTCGGCGCGATCACGTTCGACCTGGATACGGCCGCCGATCGGCAAGGGTTTCGCTTGGCCAAACAGCGAGCGCGGTTCGGCGAGTTGCCGCTGCCGCAGTTCTTGACGCCGCACACGGACGCCAGACAGACCGTCGACGAGAACGGGCGCTATCTCTTCGATGTCACGATTAGTCTGCCCATCGTCGGCAGGCTTGTGCGGTATCGCGGGTGGCTCACGCCTTAGGTAAGAGGCGCCGTTATTTCGGCGCCATCACCATGACCATCTGGCGGCCTTCGAGCTTTGGTTCTTGCTCGATCTTGCCGATCTCGTCGATGTCGCGTTTGACCTTTTTCAAGAGCTCCATGCCGATATCCATGTGCGCCATTTCGCGGCCGCGGAAGCGAAGCGTGATCTTCACTTTGTCGCCTTCCTCGAAGAAGCGTTTGATGGAGCGCATTTTCACGTCGTAGTCGTGATCGTCGATCATCGGGCGGAGCTTGATCTCCTTGATTTCGATGATCTTCTGATGCTTACGGGCTTCGGCGGCCTTTTTCTGTTCCTGATATTTGTACTTGCCGAAGTCCATGATCTTGGCGACAGGCGGTTTCGCAAGTGGCGACACTTCGACCAGGTCGAGGCCTTCGGCTTGAGCAAGCTTGAGAGCATCGAATTTGCTCATCACGCCGCGCTTGCCGCCTTCGTCGTCGATCACCAACAATTCGTGCGCGTTGATGAACTCGTTGATGCGCGGGCCGTCCTTGGACGGAGCTGCAGTCGATTGATGCGGACGTCTAACGATTTGGCATTCTCCTGTTGTTGTGAACAGACAACGCGCCGGGATTTGGCGGCCCGGCGCGTCGGCTGATGTCATAAGCATAGGAAATCAGTGGCTTAAAGCAAGGTCTTTGCGTGGATGCGGCACGTCCATTTGCGGGTTTATTGCCGCAAATCGGGTGGCGTCGATTCCTCGACCAGTAATTTCGTCAAGGCATCCAACGACATGGTCTCGTTCTTCTCGCTGCCCAGGCGGCGGATCGAGATGGTGCGCTCTTCCGCCTCTTTGCGGCCGGCGACGAGCAGGAACGGGACTTTCGCCAGCGAGTGCTCGCGGACCTTGTAGTTGATCTTCTCGTTCCGAAGGTCGGTTTCGACGCGGATGCCGGCCAGGCGCAGGTGGGCCGCCACCTCTTTCGCGTAGGCGTCGGCGTCCGAGACGATGGTGGCCACCACCGCCTGCACGGGTGCCAGCCACAGCGGGAACTTGCCCGCGTGGTGTTCGATCAAGACGCCGATGAAGCGTTCGAGCGAGCCCACGATCGCACGGTGCAACATGACCGGGCGTTTGCGGTTGCCGTCTTCGGCGATGTACTCCGCGTCGAGCCGTTCCGGCAGCACGTAGTCGAGTTGGATCGTGCCGCACTGCCAGTCGCGGCCGATCGCGTCGCGCAGCACGAACTCGAGCTTCGGCGCGTAGAACGTGCCTTCGCCGGGGTTGATCGTGTAGGGCAAGCCGATGGCCTTGCACGCGTTTTCAAGCGCGGCTTCGGCGTGGTCCCATTGCTCTTCGCTGCCGCCGCGCAGTTCCGGGCGGCTGGCCAGCTTCGTGATGAAGCTGTCGAAGCCCAGTTCTTTGTAGACCTCGGTCAACAGCGCCACGAAGCGGCGGGTTTCATCGACGATCTGTTCTTCGGTGCAGAAGATGTGCGCGTCGTCCTGCACGAACGAACGCACGCGCATGATGCCGTGCAACGCGCCTGAGGGTTCGTAGCGGTGGCAAGCACCGAACTCGGCTAGGCGCAGCGGCAGGTCGCGGTAGGACTTCAGGCCCTGCTTGAAGATCTGCACGTGGCCCGGGCAGTTCATCGGCTTCACCGCGAGGATTCTCCGCGCGTGGTCCGTGCCTTCGTCGACCTCGGCGATGAACATGTTCGGGCGATAGTTCTCCCAGTGGCCCGACTGCTCCCACAGTTTGCGGTCGATGAGCTGGGGCGTCTTCACTTCGCGGTAGTCGCCGCGTTCCACCTTGCGGCGGATGTAGTTTTCGACGGTGCGGTAGAGCGTCCAGCCTTTCGGATGCCAGAACACTTGGCCGCCGGCTTCTTCCTGGTTGTGGAAGAGGTCCATCTCCTTGCCGATTTTGCGATGGTCGCGTTTCTCGGCTTCTTCGAGACGCGTCAGGTAGGCCGCGAGTTCTTTCTCGTCGCGCCAGGCAGTGCCGTAGATGCGTTGCAGCTGCGCGTTCTTGGCGTCGCCGCGCCAATAGGCGCCCGCGATCTTCGTCAGCTTGAAGCCGAGGCCGATCTTGCCGGTCGACATCAAATGCGGGCCGCGGCAGAGGTCGTGCCAGTCGCCGTGATAATAGACGCGCACTTCTTCGTCGGCCGGGAGGTCGCGGATGATCTCGGCCTTGTACTGCTCGCCTATATCGAGGACGTGCTGGGCAGCCTTGTCGCGCTCCCACACGGTGCGCTTG
>JANNEL010000378.1:0-2739 GCA_031378595.1 Alphaproteobacteria bacterium | reverse complement strand
AAGTCAACAAATTGTAGAAACGTTGCTACATATTAAACGGCTGAAATCTGCCAAAATTGAGGCTTCGCCCTCTACCAATCAACAACCTCCGGCCCGAAGAGCCGCCCGCCCATTGGCAGCACAGCGGCGGGGAATAGATATTGGAGTGCACCCCGGAAGTGAGACAGAGAAAAGGGGAGACATATTACCTGCCGCGGGATTGCGACAGGTCCGTATGCAGATACCTTAGTCCGGCCCCCTCATAACTTGGAAGCCCTTGTTGCCGGTTGGCACGATGCCGGGAACCCTGTCGAACATCTGAGCCTCGAACTCCACCGGCGAGCGGTAGTCGAGCGCCGAGTGCAAACGCTGGCTGTTGTAGACATCGTCGATGAACGCACCGATGTTGCGACGCGCGTGACGGGCGTCCCGGTACGAGCTTCCGTCGACTTCCTCGTGTTTGAGCGTCTTCATGAAGCTTTCGGCCTTGGCGTTATCGTAAGGGTTGGCGACGCGGCTCATGCTTGTGAAGATCCCTTTGGCATTGAGGATGTCGGTGTAGTCGCTGCAGGCATACTGCAAACCTCGATCGGAGTGGTGCACCAGAGTCCCAGGTTCCGGCCGGCGCGCCTCGATCGCCATCTCGAGCGCGGCGATGACGAGGCTGGCCAGCATGTGCGTCTCCAGGGCCCAGCCGACAACGCGCCGGCTGAAGGCATCGAGCACGATCGCGAGATAAGCGAACTCCTCGCGCATGCGTACATAGGTAATGTCGGCGACCCAGAGTTGGTCGATGCCGGTAAGTTCCATTTGGCGGGCCAGATTGGGAACGACCCGCCAGCCGTGCTTCGATTGCGTCGTGACCGGAACGAACGGCCGCCTGCGCAGGCATAGAAGATTGTCCTTGCGCATCAGACGAAGCACCCGCTTGTGATTGACGACGAGGCCCATCCTTCGCAGTTCCGCGGTGATCCTGCGATAGCCGTAGAACCGGTTCTTCAAGGCGATGCGCTGGATGGTGTCGCGGACGCCGGTCTCTTCCTCGCGCGGCGCCGAGGCTTGCCAATGCCGGTAGTAGTTGGCGCGGTTCAGTCCGGCCAACGCACACATCCGCGATACGCTCAGATCGCCTTGCGGCAAGGGCTTTGTCATCGCTTCGATGACGGCGTAGAGGCTTTTGCTCCACGACCGCCGACCGCTGCGCGATCCGCCCCGACCTGCCGCAAGGCCTGCCGAAAAAAATCGAGTTCGACCTGCTGCTGACCGATCTTGCGCTCAAGCTCGGCGACCCGCTGCTTGGCTGCGGCAAGCTCTCCCGCCGCTTCGGCGCGTGCCCGCTCCATACCGGGAGGCGACTTCGGAGGCCGCCCTGCCTTTCGTCGAAAAGCTTGCGAGCCGTCCTCGCGATACTGGTCCTTCCAGCGATACAGCACCGCCCGTGAGATCTTCAGCTCCCGCGTCAGGGCAGACACGTTCTCGCCCCTCAACATGCGCTTGACCGTGTCGATCTTCGTCTGGCGATCGAACACACGAAACTTCTTCTTGGCCACCAGTCCTCCTCCCGAGAACTGTCTCCTATTTATCCTGTCTCACTTCCGGGGTGCACTCCAATATCATGTCCCCGAATTTCACCCGAATTTCAAAACCTCCCGCGTTTCGAGTAGGTTCTGGCGGCCCCCAAGGCACGCCTCCCACCGCTCACAGTCTGAAAGGTTAGCCTATAGTGTAGAGTACGAACACTTATAGGCGGAACGCCAGCAATGCACCACGAACGCATTGCAAGCGGATTCCGAACGCATTCCGAACGGATCAAACCGCAGAAATGAGCCACGCGAACGCATCGAACGGATATGATTTCGCACACGCGCGAGCGCGCCAACGGATCGCAAACCCTTTCCATACGGATTGCACACGGATTTCCCCGCGGAAATCCGCCGCGCAAATGCATCAAACGGATTCGATTTTCGCTTTAGAGCGCGCCGCGCTGATAATCGGCGAACGCCTGGCGCAATTCCGCCTCGGTGTTCATGACGAACGGCCCGTGCTTGGCGATCGGCTCGCGCAACGGCTTGCCCGCGACAACCAGCAGGCGCGCAGGCTCCGTCCCCGCGGCAAGCGCCAAGGGGCCCTTGTCGGACAACACCGCAAGCTCGCCCCGGCGCAGCACGCGCCCGCCCGCCTCAAGCGTGCCGTCGATCATGAGGACGAACGCGTTGTGGCCGTCCGGAACAGGCACCTCGGCTTGACTCCCCGGCCCCACCGCAACATCCGCGATGAACGGCGCAGTCACGCGCTCAGGGCCTGGCCCTCGCGCACCGTTCCAGCCGCCTGCGATCAGCTTCGCAGTAACGCCCTCAGCCACAATAACGGGCACGATCTCGGCCGCGGGAATGTCGGCGTACCACGGTGTACGCATCTTCTCGGCCGCGGGCAGGTTCAACCACAGCTGAAACCCGGACATCAGTCCGCTCGTCTGCGCCGGCATTTCGGAGTGCACCACGCCGCGACCGGCCGTCATCCACTGCACGCCGCCGTCGGTGATCAGCCCCTCGCCGCCCTTGTTGTCCTTATGTTTCAAGCTGCCTGCGATCATGTACGACACGGTCTCAAAGCCGCGATGCGGATGCGGCGGGAACCCAGCGATGTAGGCATTTGGATCGTCGGAGCCGAAATTGTCCAGCATCAGGATCGGATCCAAGTCCGGAATTTCGGGCGTGCCGATCAGGCGCGTGAGCTTCACCCCCGCTCCATCTTCGGTGG
>JANNEL010000346.1:0-2996 GCA_031378595.1 Alphaproteobacteria bacterium | reverse complement strand
CGGGCCGCTGTCGAGCAGGCCGAGCGGATGGCCGGAATTACGCTCAAAGATGCGGTTGTCGGCATTTCCTGCGGCCAGCCGCAGAGCCGTACGATCAACGTGGAAGTTTCGATCGCGGGCCACGAGGTCGGCGAAGAGGATCTGCGCCGGGCCTATGCAACAGGCCGCGCGCAAGGACCGTCGCCGGAGCGCGAGATCATTCATTGCATGGCCGGAAGCTTTGCCATCGACGGCAGCCGCGGCATTCGCAATCCGCGCGGCATGGTCGGTGACACGCTTGGCGTTTCCATGCATGCCGTGACGGCTGCTTCCGGGCCGATCCGGAATCTGGAATCGTGCATCGATCGGTGCCATTTGGACATTTCCGGTAAGGCGGTGACGTCCTATGCCGCAGGTCTTGCAACGCTGGTTGCCGACGAGATGGAGCTTGGGGCGACCGTCATCGACATGGGCGGCGGAACGACCTCGATTGCGGTTTTCTTCGACGGGAACTTGGTTTTGTCGGACGTGCTGCCCGTCGGAGGCAGCCATGTCACGAGCGATATCGCCCGCGGGCTTTCAACCTCGCTTGCCAATGCTGAGCGGATCAAGACGCTGCATGGCAGCGCCTTTTCGGGGCCGAACGACGGCCGCGACCTGATCACAATTGCGCACCTCGGCGAAGACGACGGCGAGGGTGAGAGCCAAATTTCGCGCTCCGTCCTGACCGGGATCATCCAACCTCGCATCGAGGAGACGTTCGAGTTGGTGCGGGACCGTTTAGCGGACTCGGGGCTTTCATCGATTTCTGGACGCCGCGTCGTGTTGACGGGCGGCGCTGCGCAGTTGAACGGCGCGCGCGAGACAGCTGCGCGGGTGCTCTCGAAGCAGGTGCGAATTGGACGGCCCGTACGGTTAGGCGGATTGGCCGAAGCAGCCAGCGGGCCTGCGTTTGCGGGCTGTGCCGGACTTGCGATTTGGGCGTCACAGCGGCCGAACGAAGTGAAAATTTCACGTGACGACGCTGATGCGCCGGAACTTGCCTATGGTACTCATGGTGCTGGTCCGCAGGGTCTCGGTGGGCTAACCCGCTGGCTTAAAGAGAATTTTTAACTCCTGCTGGCGCAAGACTAGAAGAACAAGCGCGAAAACGCGCGACTGGTGTGGTGTTTTGTTTGGGAAGGTCACGCATGGAGAATGAGCGATGGCCATCAACAACCTCAAAGCGCCTGATTTTACGGAACTGAAGCCCCGCATTCTTGTGTTTGGGGTGGGCGGTGCCGGCGGCAACGCCGTCAACAACATGGTGGCGTCGGAACTCGAAGGCGTCGAGTTCATAGTCGCGAACACGGACGCGCAAGCGCTCGTGCACTCGAAAGCCAATCACTGCATTCAACTCGGCGGCAAGCTCACGCAAGGCTTGGGCGCGGGATCGCGGCCGGATATCGGCTACGCGGCCGCGGAAGAGAGCGGCGATGAAATCAAGGCCGTGCTCGACCAAGCGCACATGGTTTTCATCACAGCAGGTATGGGTGGCGGCACCGGCACGGGTGCGGCGCCTGTCATCGCAAAGATCGCGCGCGAGATGGGCGTACTTACCGTCGGCGTGGTGACGAAGCCGTTTTCCTTCGAAGGTCAGCGCCGTTTGCGCATCGCCGAGGAAGGGATCGAGAAGCTCAAGGAATTCGTCGACACGCTGATCGTCGTGCCGAACCAAAATCTGTTCCGGATTGCCAACGAGAAGACGACGTTCGCCAAGGCGTTCGAGATGGCGGACGAGGTGCTTTACGCTGGCGTGCGTGGCGTGACCGACCTGATGGTGATGCCTGGCCTCATTAACCTCGACTTTGCCGACGTGCGTACTGTGATGCGCGAGATGGGCACGGCAATGATGGGCATGGGCGAAGCTGAGGGCGAGCGCCGTGCAATTGAAGCGGCTGAGGCCGCGATTTCCAACCCGTTGCTCGACCACACGTCGATGAAGGGTGCCCGCGGGGTTCTGATCAATATTACGGGCGGCATGGATTTGACGCTCTACGAAGTCGACGAGGCTGCGAACAAGATCCGCGCCGAGGTCGATCCGGAAGCAAACATCATTGTCGGCTCCACGTTCGACGAACGCATGAGCGGCAAGATGCGCGTGTCCGTCGTCGCCACCGGCATCGCCATCGAAGCGAAAGCGCAGGCGATTCCTGCGCGAACCGCAACGGTGGTGGTACGCGCGCCGGAAGCGAAATCCGAGCCGCGCCGTGCCCCGGTTGCGCACGTTGCGAACGTTGCTGCACCAATTGCAGCTAGCGCTTCTGCCCCCCTTCATCCGGTGCACACGATGCAGCACGAAATCGTGCAGTCCGGCCTTGCGATCGAAGAGGCGCGCGATATCGATCATCGTAGCCGCGCTGCCGTCGAGACACATGTCTACGAGTCGGCGATCATCGAGTCCGTGCCGGAACAACGTGACTTGCCGGTGCGCGAATACACACGCGTTCGCCAGCCTTTGCCGCCGCTGCCGTCGCAATTCCAGAGCGAGCCCAAGAAGACGGGCGGGTTCTCGATGTTTGGCATCACAATTGGCGGCAGCGCACAGAAAAAGCCGCTGGTGCAACGTGCCAATCCCGCCGCGATGCGGCTCTCGCACGAGCCGGCGCAACCGGGTGAAACACGTTCGCTTCAGACGCGCGCTCAGCAGACCGCCAGGGTGCGCAACGAGGGACACAGCGCGCCTGTCGACGACCAGCTTGATATTCCGGCATTCCTGCGGCGTCAGGTAAACTAGGTCCCGTCAACCAAGCTGATGTGTAACGGCCCTCTCAGTGATCGAGAGGGCCGTTACACATCAGCTCAAGTGCAGGCGGCATCGCTGCAGTGCGAAAACCGCGGAAACGCTCGCACTCCATGGTTTATGCTGCGGTTACGAAGGTCGATTTATGGCGGTTTTCTGCTGTAAAAAATCGAAACAACAATTCATATATACCGATTCTGGCACACTGGTAGAGTTTTCGTGGCGATCGAGCCAT
>JANNEL010000333.1:0-7280 GCA_031378595.1 Alphaproteobacteria bacterium | reverse complement strand
CGAAAGTGCTGGCTGTCGTAGGGAATCCCGGTGAACCCGCCGCGCGCCGCAAGCACAAAGAACTTATAGGCCTCGATCTCGTCGACAGCGACGCCTTCACCGCGCTCCAGCATGGTCGCGTAGTTATACTGTCCCTGCGCGAGGCCGTAGCGCGCTGAATATCCATACCACCGCGCCGCCTCGGCGATGTTGCGCGCCGTCCCCTGTCCAAACTCGTGCATCGAGCCCAAGTCGAACATCGAGAGCGCATTGCCCGCCATCGCAGCCTGCGTGTGATACTTGAACGCCTTGTCCAGATCGCGCTGCGCAACGCCGGGCTTGCCGTCCAAATATTCCTCGCCGAGCCGGTGCGCCGCTTGCGCATTGCCCTTCGCAGCCTCTTTCTCCCAATAGGCAAGCGCCTCCGGGTAGAGCCCGTTGCGGAACATCTTCTCGCCAGGGTCCTTCGGATCTTTCGATTGCCCCATCGGCGTCGACATCGTGACACCGGGCGGCCCCGCAGCGACGCCCGGCACATCGCCACGCTTCCACAAAAACGCGCCCGCGAGAGCGGCCGCCACGACCGCTGCAATCACCAACGCCAGAACAGTCCGCATCGAAGACACTCCAAGAAGATTCCTGCTGCGCACGACTTTAACCGAACCCCAAACAGGCTGACACTAGCCCAAACCGCGGGTCACAAAAAACGAATCCGTTTGATGCGTTCGCACGGCGGCGCGCAGCATTCTGGATAACCATTTGCTCGTTGCTTGGTGTGTTCGCTCAGCCGTTAGTCCCAGCCGATACCGGCGCACCCGGGTTCGAAGCGATCGCGATGACGCTATCGCTCGTCGCATCGATGCTTCTTGTGGCAAGCAGACCGAACCGCTTGCCCCAGTGGCTGCGAATGAGCGCGTAACTACCCCGCTCGAAAAGCTGCCGTTTATCGGATTGAGCGAACATGAGCACGCCCGCACACGCAACGGATGAGCGGCAGAAATCCGGCATGCAGGGCGTCACCGCTCGCCCCACAGGCGAATATTCTGCTGCAAGCGGGTCACACATCGTAAATCTCGCGCCTAAGGCGTAGTGCACACGTGGATAAAGGCGACAGACCGTCCCAGAATTCTACCTATCCGGGCGGCCGACCCATTCTTCCTGCTGTGGTTGATACCCAACACCCATGGCGCTCTCGGCTTCCAGGATGCGAGTGAGATCCCAGCTCACGAAAGCCCTGTTGAGGGATGGAGCCTCGACAGGGCTTTTGCGCGTCTGGCGACGAGCACTAACTTGCGCATGACAAGACGGGGCGACGATGCGGACAAGTTTTCTATCGATAGCGGCGGCCCTAGTGCTACCGATCGTCGGCACGGCAGCGACTTCCAATACATTGTTCAAGCTCTCGCCTGACTCTTGGCAACGCCGGTGTCCGCTGATTGAGAATGCAGAGGCGCTGAAGGCGCGCGGAATTCACATGGAGGCCGTGAAAGCACGCGGCGTCTATGCGCGCTATGACAACGATCCGAACGGAGGCACCGTCGTATTGGACGTGCGCGTCGACACCAACGGCAAGGTGAAGGACTTGCAGTTGGTAAGTTCAACGTCTGCCGCATTGGTGGGGCCCGTGATGCGCGCCGTGTCGGAGTGGCGCTATAAGCCAGTCGTGGTGGACGGAAAGGAAGTCTGCGTGGAAATGCGTTTGGAAATGCCGATCGGTCCGATCGCGCGTCCTCTTCCGTCAGCGCCTGAGGACGGTGACTGGCGGATACGCAGCCGCCGCAACTACGAGCCGCCGCCGCCTCCGCCACCTCCGGGGAGCCCCCGTTGACGGTTACGGCGGAAGCAGTCCGTCTACTTCGGCCGATCGCGACGCCATGCAGCAAGACGCTCGCGCAAAACGACCGCGGAGTTCTCCGCCACGACTATTTTCAAATCGGCACGGCCTTCGGCCCATTTGAGCCGCCGCTCCAGCGCCTCGCGCGCGACGGTGTCCAATTCCGGCCACAGGATCACCGCGAGGTCGAATTGCACGGCGGTGAGTTTGCGCTCCGCGGGCGCCACCTGCAGCGCGAGCGACAAGGCGCGCGCTGCATCTTGTTCATGCTCGATCCGCTGTTCTGAGATCGCAAGCCGCGTCCAAGCGTAGGCGTCCGACGGCGACGCCGACAACCCCAAGCGCAAATCGCGCCGCGCTGCGGTGAGCCGGGTGGTTGCGCGCAACGAGCCCAAACCCTCTTGCTGCGCGGTCAGCATTTGGACGAAGGCCGCCCTGCTCAAATCGGAGTGCCACGGCGAAGCGCGCAGCGCTTGCGTCAGCGCGTCGAGTTCGTACACGCTGCCGACCTTGCCCTTGGTGACGGCGGAATAGCGCGGCTCCGCGCCCGCGAACGTCCATGCGGGATTGCCGAACATCGCCGCGTACACAATCAGATAGGCCGCGAACGCCGCGACCAACACGCCCACGACGGCGGCCTCACTCTGAATAGTATTTCGCGTAGCTGCTGCCATATCCGTATGACGTATAGCCGTATCCGTAGATGGCGTGGCGGCGCAAGTCGGCTTGCGTCAAAACGGTGCCCGCGATGTCGGCATTGGCATCGCGCAGAAGCTTTATGCCGTTGATCACGGCTTCGCGTGGCGTCTCATCCCACTTCACGACGTAGATCACCTTGTCTGCCAGCCTGGCGAGCATGCGCGTATCCGACACCGGCAGAACCGGCGCCGCATCCAAGATGATCAGATCGTAGTGGTTGCGAAGCTCGTGGATCATCGAGCGCATCGCTTGCGACGCAAGCAGGTCGGCAGGGTTTGCCGGTGGATGCGCGACGGGCACGAACTCCAAGGGCGAAATCGGATCGCGGTGGAGCACGCTTGCAAGCTCAAGGCGCCCCGCCAACACTTCGACGAGGCCCGCTTCCGGCGGACGCGGCGAAAACTGCGCCCCCACACTCGGATGCCGCAAGTCGCCATCGATGAGCAGCACGCGCGCGCCGCTCTTCGACGCCAACCGGCCAAGACTGACGGCCAGCGACGTCTTGCCCTCGCTGGGCATCGACGACGTGATGACGACAACCTTCGGCGGCTTGTCGACGTTCGAAAGCTGTAAACCGGCATGCACGGATCGAATAGATTCTGAAAAGACCGACAGCGGTTTTTGTACCACCCGGTCGGCCACGTGCTTTGCACCCTTCAGCATCGGCACGACGGCCAGATTCGACAACCGCGTGGCGCGCTCGATCTCCGGCCCTATGCGAAAACCATTGTCGAGCCGCTCCAGCATCAGCGCGATCAACATGCCCATCACGCCGGCGCCGAACAGCGTCACGCCCATGATCAGCGGTTTGTTCGGAAAGCTGGCGTCGAGCGGCACAGCCGCACCCTGAATGATGCGCGCATCCGGCGATTGGATCTGATCCTTGTCCTCGGTCGCCTTAAAGCGCGCCTGGAACGTGTCGTAGAGCGTGCGGTTCGCCTGAGCGTCCCGCTCCAGCTCGCGCAGCTTGATCGAGGCTTTGCCTTGAACGGTCGCCGTGCCCTGGATTTCTCCCAAGGACTCTTCGAGCGAACTCAGCCGCGCCTTTGCGATCGACACTTCGTTCGAGAGGTTGCGGATGATGCGTTTAACCTCTTCCTCGATCTTCCCATCGAGGTTCTTGCGCTCGTCCTTCAGCGCGATCATTTGCGGATGCCGCTCGCCGTATTTGGTCGCGAGTTCGGCTTCCTTGCGCATCAATTCGGCCTGCTGACCGCGCAACGTCGAGATCAGCGGCGAATTGATCACCGAGGCAATCGAGTCCACCCCGCCGCCGGAGCGGTAGAGCGAATTGACTTGCTTGAACTTCGCGTCCTGCTCCGCGAGGTTCGACCGCGCGAGCACGATCTGCCCGTTCAGTTCGGAAAGCTGCTCGTTGGCAAGCGAGTTGCCGCCCTTCCCGTCCGTCAGGTCGTTCTCGCTCTTGTACTGCTCGACCGCACTTTCCGAGGCGCGGACCTTTTCGGCGAGCTCCCCCAAGCGCTCGTTCAGCCAATCCGTCGTGCGCTTGGCCGCATCGAACTTCGTTTCCAACTGATCGACGATGTACTGATCGGCGATCGCGTTCGCGAGCAATGCCGCCTTCTCGCGGTCGGGCGACTCGAACGTAACTTTGATGACCGATGAGCGTCCTTGCGCCGCGACGGTGACCTTCGACCCGAACTTGCGCAGTATGGAGGGGTCGACCTTCGTGGGTTTCGGCGCGCCGGCGGCGGTGATCTTCTCACGCTCGCCCCCGAACCAATTCATCGGGTTGAGATAGGACGTCCAAGACGCCCCGCCCTTCTTCGAATTGAACTCCGGATCGACGATCAAATTCTGCTTCACGATCACGCGTGCGGCGAGCGACCAGGATTTCAGGATCTGAATCTGGTTCTCGATCGTGGCCGTGTCCGTCGGCAGGCCCGCCAGCAGCGCCTCCGCATCCAAGACCTTGTTCTCGCGCTGCCCGACCATGATGAGCGCGGACGCACTGTAGATCGGCGTCATCTGCAGCAGGACGAGTGTGACCAGCGTCATCGCGACCGCAATCGTGCCCAGGATCGTGTAACCGCGCGCCAAGATAACGCGCAGCAACGCGCGCAGATCGAGCGACGGCTCAGCACCCTCGTCGGCGTAGGCGTGCGCCGGCGCGTGGGATTGCGCAGGCTCGCTCGAGGATTGGTGCTGCGCCAGGCGGTGGACGTTCATACGTTCTCTCATCATCGCGTCACGACACTAGCGAACGCCGCCCGGCCGCGCATGGATCACCGTGTTGATATCGACGCTTCGTCCACAGCGCTTAGCGTCACATCTTGCCGGTGAGTGAAAACTGGAACTGGCCGGTGGAATAGTCGAACGGCAGCACTGTCGAACTGCGGTCGATGTATTCCCAGCCGGCATCGAGATGGAAATTGTTGTTGATGAGATAACGTCCGCTGAGCGAGCCGTGCAGAATGTCGTCGTCGCGTCCGGCGCCGCCCAAATATTCCGCGTTCTCGTAGCCGAGACGCCCGCTCAAAATGAAATTGCGCAAGATCTCGTGGTCGACACCGACCTCGCCACGCGTCGACACAAAGCTCGACGACGCGGTGATCGACGTATCCTCGATCGTGCGCGCCGCATCGAGCCGCACCGTCGTCAGCATCGAGGGAAACCACTTCAGCCCCGCACCGAACGCCACCTCGTTCGCATCGTCGAACGTGACTTCGTCGAAGCTGCGCAGCGTATAGCCCGCGAACACTTCGCCGACGAGCACATGCGTCATGCGGAACTCGATGCCCCCGTCGATGCCCACGCCGCTGGAGTCGCGGTTGAACCCATCGTCGTCGACGAGCGCGTCGAAATCATGATCGTCGATCCGCCCGCGCAGAAAGACAGCCGTGTCCTCGGTCGCCGTCACCGACAGTTTCGCATAGAAATCCGTGACCGTGCGGTCGCGGTCGTCGTTGTTGAACGTGGCAGGCACCGCCGGCAGCACCCGCGGCGTATCGTCGAAATCGAACGTGGTAAGGCCTGCGCCCACCGACACCTGCACGCGGTTGAAAGTGTGCGCAAACGCAGCGCCGAAATGCGTACGGGAGTACTGTGTCGGCTCTGCCGGGTCGCCGGCCGCCAACCCGCCCGTCAAATCCGTGCCGCGCGGCTCATGCGCCTGGGCGATGTCGGCGTCGAGGTGGATATCGCTGCCGCGCACGATGTCGATTCGCGCCGCCGCGCCCAAGCGCCAATCGGTCCGGTCCTCGCTGCCCTCTTCGGCGAACGAAGTGGTCTTCGCGTCGGCGGTGAACGAAAGCTCGTGCCGCGACCATGCCGATTGAAGCTTCAACTGCGGCGCCACCGTGTAGAAATAGTCGCCGACGCTCGACACATCGTTGAAGACGTTGTCGTCGTAACCCAAGCCCGCACTCAGCGCGGGATAAAGGAAGAAGCTTCCCATTCGGATGCCGTGCGCGTCGTACTCGGGCCGCGCGCGCTCCAGAACGTCGGCGCTCGGATCCGGCGCGGCTTCATCCGCGCGGACATGCGCGACGTTCACGAGGAACGCACCGGACGCCGCGATCGCAAACGCGAATTGCCGCACGAAATCGTCTCCCAACACCGCCGGCCAGAAAGGCCGGCTCCACACACCCACACCCGTCTCACCGCTTGGCCGATGTAACCTCAGCCTTCGCGATGCCGACGTATCTACTGCCCGCTCGGCGGATCTCCGGCTGTTCCGAGTGACGCGAACGATCCTTGAAACACGCCGCCTTGCGCGCTTGCGTTGCTCTCCGGCTTCGCCGCCACGCGGCCGCTCGCGAACGCCGCATCGAGCGGACCCGGGTCCTTGCCCTTCTTGTAGAAAGCAAAACCGTCGGCGATCGCCTGCCGGTTCGTGCAACGCCCGAGATCGGCCAGGAACGTCGCGACGCCAAACGCTTCGGCGAAGTCTTCCGGCGCCAGTTCGTCTTGCGGCGACACCGCGCCCAACGCTGCAGTCACAGCGTTCAGGTCGCCGGCCGCGCAAATCGCGTTGGCGAGCCCGTTGACGGGATTGTCCGCCGCGAACGCCGGCGTTGCCGCCACGAGCGCGCAGACGAGCGCGCAGACGAGCGCATTGCGAAGAGTAGGCATGACCATGGCGCTGGTTCCCCCGGGGTTGGCGGGCGCAAGACGGCGGCGCTAACACAAGCCGGAACTCGCAAACGCACGGTTCCAGCGATTCGTCTCTGACTCTAACCGCGCCTGTCAGGACCGCCAAGGGGATGTGGCCAATCCCTGCAGAACCCCAAGATAAAGCAATCGCCACGTGCTGTAGCGTCGAACGGCTCATATTCGAATATGGATAGATTTCGAACCGAAGCGTCTCAGAAGAAGCGCTCAGGGATCCGTATCTCGTCACCGGGGAAGACTTTGGTCATCGGCGTGACGTCGACCTTAAACTTCTTGCCGGTGCGCGTGATCTCAACCGTGCTCTCGCTCGCGCGATACGTATAACCCTCAGCGAGCGCCACTGCCTTCTGAACGGTCATGCCGCTCACATAGGCATACTGTCCCGGCTTCTTCACTTCACCCAACACGTAGATCGGGCGGAAGCTCACCACCTCAGCCGAAACCCGCGGATCGCGCAGGATCTGCGCCTCGCGCAGCTTTCCCGCATAGACCTTCTCGAACTCACGCAACGTGAGGCCCTTGACGGTGATCTGTCCGATGAACGGCGCCGCCAGCACACCCGAACTGTCGACCAGGAACTCGCCCGACAAATCCGGCTCGCCGAAAACGGTGACCTTCAGCTTGTCTTCCGGCC
>JANNEL010000127.1:0-1593 GCA_031378595.1 Alphaproteobacteria bacterium | reverse complement strand
GAAGATTTGCGCTTCATGGCAGCGGGCTTCTAAAGCCCAAAAGGCCCAAGTCCAAGCCCTTACGAAGCCTCGTACCCAAACGCCGCAACCCAAGGCTCCAGAACCGGTAAGACCGGCTCCAAGAATCGGCGGTAATTCAACCACTTTCCGCGCGACGACGTATAGAGCGGCTGCACGACCTGCGAAGCGCTCGGTGTCGCGATCACACGCCGCTTCGCTGTCTCCGCATAGCCCCGCACCGCATCGTCCCACGGCAGACCGAGGAACGAGAGCAGAGCGCCCACCGATGCATCGAAGTCGCCGATGACGGCTTCGTATCGGACCTCATGAACATCGATCGGCAACTTCGCGCGGCACGTCTGCACGAGCCGCATCACGGCGTCGTAGTACGCCGCCGCCGTATCGAGCCGCAGCAGTTGATACATCGCCGCGTTCATCCCGAACCGTTGCTGGTAACAACTGAGCACGCAGTCCCGGGGATCCCGCAGTGCGAGCACGACCTTCGCCGACGGAAACAGGCGATGGATCACAGGCAACAGTGCAGCGTTGAGCGGAAGCTTATCGACAAAGACCTGACGCATAGGCGCGCCAGCCAAACCGGCGTTGACGCCTGCCCAATAGCCCGCGCGCAGCCGCTCGGCCTCGCTATCGCTTAAGTGCGCCAGCCGCGCAAAGTCAGTGTCTGCTCCTGCGAGCGCACGCCCCGCCTCCATCAAATTGTCGCGCTCTTCAAGCGTCGCGACCTTCGGATGCGAAGCCAAGATTTGATCGACCAACGTCGTTCCCGAGCGCGGAAATCCAATCACGAACACAGGCGAGGGAGAAGGAACAGGCGTCGTCTGCCACGTGCTTACATCAACGCCTGCAATGAAGTCGGTAAGCCGCGCGATTGACTGCGGCGCCAGATAGCTGCGGTCGTTCCCGAATTCGCCAGCAGCCTGCTCAAGCAGCTGATTGGCGCGCGAGAACGCCGCAAACGCATCGTCGTAGCGGCCGAGCTTCTCGTACGCCTCGCCCAAATGCCCCTGCGCAACCACGCGGTTCGTCGGCGACAGCGATGGGACACGAAGCAACATCTCCAGCTTGCTTGCGGCAGCTGCAGCCTCATCGGATCGCAGGTGGACTTTCGCGCGCGTCATCTGCGCCGATACATTCTGCGGCGCAAGGCTAAGCGCACGGCCAGCGATACGCAGCGCGTCATCAAGCCGGTGCTCCTCTTCAGCGATGCGCGCCAGCGCAGCGATAGGCTCCGCGTAGCTCGACTGAACGGCGAGTGCGCGCTCGTACGCCCGCTTCGCCTCCTCGCGAAGCCCAAGATCAAGCAACACATTGCCGAGACTGTTCTGCGCAATCGCGTGCCGCCGGTCGACGCGCAAGGCAGCTTCCAGCGCCTCGCGCGCGTCACTCAACAAACCGGCCGTCCGGTAGGCGGCGCCAAGATTCGTGAGCACGTGAATATGGCCCGGCATCAACTGCCGCGCACGCTCATAAAGTCCGATCGCCCCGTTGACGTCGCCCGTCTCCATCCGCGCAAGACCGAGCAGCATGAGCGCATTCGGTTCCTCACCGTAGCGCGCGAGCACTTGTTCGCAG
>JANNEL010000112.1:0-3528 GCA_031378595.1 Alphaproteobacteria bacterium | reverse complement strand
GCGCGCCATTTCGGCGCCGACGAAGCCGAGCGGCGCGCTTGTTTCCAACACAATCGGCAAGGCGAGAAGCTTCATGGTCGCGTCCATCAGCAAGAACGCGATCATGAGGCCGCTCATCGTCCAGCCGATGCGGCTCATAGTGGTGTTCGTCATGCGTCAATTCCTAGCGCGTGAGTAGCGGGTTCGGGTTCTTTGCGTCGAGACCGGCGCTACCGTAGGGCCGCGTCAGTATCTCAAGCAAATGACCGTTCGGGTCGTTGAAGTACACGCCGCGGCCGTCGTCCCAATGATTGATCCGGCCCGGCTCACCGTGAAACGGGTCGGCCCAGTAGGAGAGCCCCGCCGCTTTAATGCGTCCGAAGATTTCGTCGAACTCGATCTCGCTAACGAGGAAGGCGAAATGAACCGGGGCGATCGGCTCAGTCGTCGGCAGCAGGTCAAGCGACGTCACGCCCACGTCGACAACGGTGAAGTGCGCGAGTTTGCGGTGCGCCGGCAGACCTAGGATGGAAGTCAGGAACTTGGCCGTCGATTCGGGATCGCGCGCGTGGACGATGGTGTGGTTGAGGGTGACAGCCATGGCTCGAGCTCCTTCCTATTTCCCGCGGAATCTAAGGCCCAATTTGGCGCGGCTTGACAACCGTCTTATATATAATATATTAGTTATATAACTTGATGATGATGTTTATGCCAAACCTCGATGCGACCTTTGCCGCCCTTTCCGATCCGACGCGCCGGGCCATTCTGGCGCGGCTGGCGTTGGGTGAGACGACCGTGATGGAACTCGCCGAGCCGTTTGAGATGACGCAGCCCGCGGTGTCGCGGCATCTACGTGTGCTCGAGGAGGCGGGGCTGATCTTGCGCCGCGTCGAGGGAACGAAGCGGCCCTGCCGCCTTGCGCCCGATGCGACGCGCGAAATCGACGTGTGGCTCGACATGCTGCGCAAGGGACTGAGTGCGAACTACGACCGATTGGATGGTGTGTTGGCGGCGATGGGGCCGAAGCGCACGAAAAAAGGGAAGGACAAGTGATGAGCAAACTCACTCTAAAAACGGAAGGCGACCGGTTCGTCGTCGTGACCCGGCGGTTCGCAGCGGCACCAGAGGCGGTCTATCGCGCACATATGGAACCCGAGTTCATTCAGAAATGGATGCTGGGGCCGGACGGGTGGACGATGCCGGTGTGCATCAATGAAGCACGACCAGGCGGCAAGATCCGCTACGAGTGGAGCGACGGTAAGGGGCGCGGGTTTTATCTGACGGGCGAGTTTATTGAGATCAAGCCGAACAGCCGGATCTTGCACGTCGAGCGGATGCACTTGCCCGATCCCACGCCCGACAACCACGTCGAGACGACGTTCGTGAAGGACGGTGCCGGTACGCTCATGACGATGCGCATGACGCTGCCCGACGAAGCGACGCGGACCATGATGCTGAGCACCGGGATGGAACACGGGATGGAAGCCGGGTACGTGCGGTTGGAAGGCATGCTCGAACCGCAGATGCACTAGCCGATGGCGCGGGCGATCGACGGACGGGTTGCAGCGGCGCTTCGCTCGCTCGAAGCCCGCGTTTCCGCAAAATTTCGCGACGACATGGCCAAGCGGTACGGCATCGTCACCTCTGACCGGACGCTGGGCGTACCGATGGCGCAGATCCAGAAGATCGCGAAAGAGATTGGGCATGATCACGCCCTCGCCGGCGCACTCTGGCGGACGTGCGTTTATGAAGGGCGAATGCTTGCGATCTATGTCGCCGAGCCCGCCGCTCTCACCGCCAAGCAGATGGAGACTTGGGCCCGCGATTTCGACAATTGGGGTGTCGTCGACACCGCGTGCTTCAAGCTGTTCGATCAAACCCCACACGCCTGGCCGATGGCGCGGGCTTGGGCCTCGCGGCCTGAAGAGTTCGTCAAGCGCGCTGGGTTTGCGCTGATCGCGTGCCTCGCGTTGCATACCAAGAGCGGACCTGACGCGCCGTTCCTGTCGGCGTTGAAGTTGATCGAGCGCGAGGCGGCGGACGAGCGCAACTTCGTGAAGAAGGGCGTCAGCTGGGCGGTGCGCGCGATCGGCGGGAAGAAGAGCGCGGTACTGAAGACGGCCGCGTTGCAGGTGGCTGAGCGGCTGGCGGCATCGGAGAACGCTGGGGCGCGATGGGCGGGGAAGGATGTGGTGCGGGCGTTGAAGAAGCGCTAGCGTGCGCTGGTCTTTGACAAGGGCATACAAATGAAGACTTGCACCTCAGCGATGGCGCTGAACCTTTTGTTGGTCGCAACAGTAACTCCAGCGCATGCCTGCCGGATGAACGCTCGCCTTGACCTACAGGACGTCAAGCAAGCAAGTATCGTCGTGGTCGGAAAAATATGGGACTACGAAGTCGTCCCAGGCCAACCGGGAAAGCCAGGCTTCGGACGCTTCAAGGTGCTCGTGAGTGAGGTTCTCGTTGGGCAGTCGCCCAAAAGTCTCGTCGTGACTTGGTTCAACTCTACATTCGGCTATCCCGACAAACTCGCCGAAGGTCGCGCTCTGATCGCATTGCGTGAGATAAACTACCCGAAGCCAAACACTCTCATGGTGTTGCAAACACCCTGCTCGCAGCCGTTCATTTTTCAGAGTACGAGCGCCGAAGCAGAGGGCGTTCGGAAAATACTGAGCGAGAAATGACGGTGGCGTATGCAATAGCGCTCACCCGGGAGCGCGGACATCTTGTCCGCTCTTGAGCGGTTGAGGCTCAGAAAGAGCGGGCAGGAATGCCCGCGCTCCCGGGCTTTGTGTCCCTCTATCGTTTGGTGCCGCGTGACGTGAGTAGCGGCGTTATTTTGCGCTTCAGAAGCTCGACCAGTTCCGGGTCCATGAAGTCGTAGTCGTCGGGGATGTCGAGGCAGACGACGCGGCGGTTGCCGAGGTTTTTTCGAAACTGTTTCGCGAGTTTGGTGCGGTACCGCTGCTCCATGACGAAGATCAACTCGGCCCATTCGATCAGTTCGCCTGTGACCGGGTTCGCAGCATCATCATTCAATCCGGCGGAGTCGCATTCGATGCCGGGATAGTGCGCGAAAACTTGCTCGGCGGTCGGGCTGCGTAACCGGTTCATGCTGCAGATGAAGAGTACGCGCGTCATGCGCCGGCTTGCTCCGCTGTTGCGAGGAGCCATTCGCGGAAGGCTTTGATCTTAGGCGCGTTCTCCAACTCGGGCGAATAGACGAGGTAGTAGGCGCTGCCGCCGGGAAGTGTTGTTGCGAACGGGCGAACCAGCCTTCCCGCTTCGAGGTCGCCTTTGACGAGGACGCTTCGGCCGAGCGCTACGCCTAAGCCTTCGATTGCTGCTTGGATCAGCAGGCCGGAATCGTCGAAGCCGGGACCGCGCGTCGCGTCGATGGTCGTGACGCCTGCGGTTCGCAGCCACATCGCCCAGTCTTCGCGCAACTCGTCGTGCAGTAGCGTTGCGCGCGCGAGGTCAGTCGGGTCTTGCAGTTGCGCGGCCATGGCCGGCGCGCAGACCGGGAACAGTTCCTCACTTAAAATCTTG
>JANNEL010000085.1:0-1947 GCA_031378595.1 Alphaproteobacteria bacterium | reverse complement strand
AGAAGAGGCCGGGACGAGCCCAGCCTCCGCTCCTTTCAGTTCATTACAGCACTGTCGTCTTGAATTACTTGCACTTGTTGAAGTCGGGGCGGTTGGGCGCGCAGAAACTCCCGCCGTAAGGGCCCGCCAGTGCCTTGCCGTTGAATCTCGCGGTAATGCGCTTGGATTTGGTGATTTCTAGGCGCGAATTTGCGCAGGCAGCTTTCGCGGCAGCGATGCAGGCCGCTTCCGTGGACGCATCCTCGTTCTTGTCGCATTGCTGCGACCCACCGCACTTGCTGTAGGACTCATCCTCCTTGCCAGGGCAGGCGGTGCGGTTGTAATGAACTATGCAGTCGTCTGCGGCGAATGCATTGGGTACAGACGACAGGCCGAGCGACAGGCCGAACAAAGCTGCGAGTATAATAGACTTGCGCATGAGCGTTTCCTCTTTGCTTACTACTACGGAAGAGCCGCTGGTTACGTTTTAGCCTCCCCGCAAGCTCCCGCAATCTTCTGCGAAACTGACATGACAAGCCCATGACACGACCCCGTGACACGACAGGCCGACGGTTAGGCCTTGGCCCCGCGCGCCTAAATCTGAAGTGTAAGCAGGTCGGCCGCAGTAGCACGCAAGGCGGTTCGGCAAATTATTTGCTCGCCGTCATGACGGGCGCGCGTTTCATCAAATCGTCGATGCGTGCGCGTTCTTTCTGGAACTCGGCGAGATCTTTGCCTTCGAGCTTTTTCTCGCGCGGAACCTGGATGGACATGGGATCGACAAAGCGGCTGTTGACAAGCACTTCGAAGTGAAGATGGGGACCAGACGAAAGGCCTGTCGAGCCGACATAGCCGATGGTTTGCCCTTGGCGAACTTTGACACCGGGCTCCATGCCACTGGCGATACGGGACATGTGGCTGTAGGCGGTGTGATAGCCGTTCGCATGGCGTAGGCGAACATAAATTCCGTTGTATCCTTTGTGTCCTGCCTCTTCGACGACGCCATTTCCGGACGCGAGAATGGGCGTTCCCGTTGTGGTTGCCCAATCGACGCCCGTGTGCATTTTGCGGACGTTCAAGAGAGGATGATAGCGCACGCCGTAACCCGATGTCAGCCGCACGTCGTCGCCGCGAACCGGCTTGCGCATCAGGAATTTTTTCGAGTTGTTGCCGGCTTCGTCATAGTAATCGACTTCGCCGTCCGGGGTGCGGAAACGATAAAAGCGGTACAACGCGCCGCCGCCGTTAATGGCGGTATAGAGCAGCTCGCCTGGCGGCCCATCGGCCGATTGCTCTTCCTTCATATCAAAGAAGAGTTCGACGGTATCGCCTGGGCGCACGCGTCGCCGGAAGTCGGTGTCGAATGCGTGCACGCGTAAGACTTGAGTGATTGTCTCGGGATCGAGATTTTGAACGAGGCCCGCGTGATAAAAACTCGCGTACAGACTTGACTGCTGCTGGTTTTCGCTCTCGCCGGCGGCGCGCTGCAGTTCTTGCCCGATGAGCGGCTGGGCACTCGCAACAAACTCGCCCGCCGCGCTGCGCACGACACTGACCAAATGATCGTGTCCGTCGGAAAAGATAGAAAACCCGGCCGGTTCTTTCTTGTCGGATTGGGTGAGAGAAGGTACGAGCGTTATCCGCACTTCCTGCCCTGGAACCAGCGCATTCTCGGGAAACGTGCTGTGAGCCGCTTCGATCATGGCGCGCGCTTGCCATGGGTCGCCGCCGGATTTGGTTAGGATCTTCGCGAGCGTGTCATCACGTCCAACTTTGACTACACTCACTTCTCCGCGTTCGAAATCGCTTTCGGCTTCTTCGTATGTATCGGGAGATTTGACGATTGAGGTCGAGTTAGCCGGTTGCGGAAGCGCGGCGGGCCTAGGTTCGCCCGTGTTGGGGTCAACGGCCGCGGCCGGAATACCATCGAGCGGAGCGCCAGTAATATCGGTGGAGCTGGCAGGCGGT
>JANNEL010000072.1:0-6874 GCA_031378595.1 Alphaproteobacteria bacterium | reverse complement strand
GGAAACGCGTCGATGTAATCGATGGGGCGCAGTTCGCCGTTGCGCGTCGAGACCGTGAACAAGCGGCCGCGGCGCAGGATGACGAGCATGTCGCCCTTGACCTTCACAATGCCGCCTTCGTCGACGCCGGCTTCTTGCGTGTTCGTGATTTTGTCGTCGGCGCCCGCTTTGGCGCCGTCCATGGCGGTCGCTTCCGCTGCGGGCGGGGGTGCCGGCTGATTGAGCAAGATACCGTCCTTTGCGCGGCGTTGCTGTTGGCGCTTGGCGCGTTCGGCGAGGTAGCGGCGGAACGCTTCCTCGGACTTGAACGGCAGCATCTTGGCGTGTGGGCTGTTGCGCCAACTGGTCCAGGTGCTTTCGGCGGCGGCGTTCCACGCGAAGGCGCATGTGAGTGCGAGTGCGATCGCGAGGTATCGGCCAATGGCGAACATGTGGGCTCTCTCCTTCCCAAGATTGCGGACGTCCACGCTCGACGGGGATTTCGCCGAATTTGTGTCGGGTTCTGGGCGAAGGCGCGTTCGCCGCATGCGGCAAAACTGTCCGCGTGATTGGCGTCATGGTTACGGATTTGGTCCGCACGCATCGGTTGCATCACATCGGCGGGGCGAACGTTAGACTCTGTTCAAATGATTCGTCCGGCGGGACGAGCACGGGGGTGCATACATGTCTTTCGTTTGGAAATGGTCGTGGGAGATCGTGCTGGCGCTTACCGTGCTCAGCGTTGGGATCGCCACGTATTCGTTCGCGCAGAATCGGCAACTTGCCTATGCGCCGTGCCTTGCCAAGGTGATGACAGCGCTGCGCGCGGATCCGGCGGCGGTCAGGCTACAGAAGATTGCGGCCGTGGCATTGCCTGAAGCGAAGGACTGCGCGGTGTCAGAAGACGTCGCGCGCGAGGCGAACCAGGCGATCACCGACATGCTGGCCGGCGACAAGACGTTGTTCACGCGGCTGCCGAAGCTGCTCGCGGACGCTGGCATGGACTGCGAGAACAACAAGAGCGCGGTCGTTTGCGCCTGCAAATCGAGCGGGCCGTTTGCGATCGCCAATCCGTGCGAAACCTGCGGGACGCTGATCGACGTGCCATTGCCGTTGAAGCGGACGCTCGATGTCGCGGTCACGCGCCAACCGGCGGTGCATAAGGGCACGTACAATAAGCCGGTGACCTACATCGTGCGCGTCGCCTACAGCACCACGTTCTTCGAGCGTGAGACGCCGGACCTGCCTGCGGAAGCGGACGAAGAAGGCATGCCGAGCGCAAACGAGTTGATCAACACCGCGTTTCAGTGAACCAAGCTGGTGCGGTGGCTGAGTCAGATAAGTCGGTCACGAAGGGCACGAAGGTCCGCAAAGACGCACCAAGAGGTTGGAGCCGGTGTGAAGGCCAGCGTGATACCTCATACTTGTTGGCGCTTCGCGCCGTAGCTTTTTTCGGCGCGGAACGCGCCATCAGGATTCTGGCGCCTCGCACCAACCTCAACTCATCGCAAGCGTCTTCGTGCGTCTTCGCGGACCTTCGTGCCCTTCGTGACCGACTAATCTGACTCGCCACCGTGACTAGTGCTTTAGCAATTCTTCGCTCATCAGGGTGTTCGCTTGGGCGGCTAGGTTGCGCAGCATTGGGATGTCGACGCGGTTCACGGTGATGAACACGCCTTTGCGTTCGGTGGGCGCCAGGATCACGTAGTTCATGAAGCCTCCTCCGCCGCCGGTTTTCTGCAGCACCGGGGTCGTGCCCAGATGCATGCGCAGCCAGCCCATGGCGATTGCGTCCATGGGGCCTGCCATGTCGAGGTTTACGACGCGTGTGAGTGCGCTGCGTTTCACGATCGGGTCTTGTGCTGCGGCGCGCGGGCTGCCGGGTGCTGCGTTCAGCTCGGCCCGCATCCAGCGTGCCATGTCGTCCGCGGTCGAGTAGAGGCCGCCCATCGCGTCGATTGCGTAGGTCGGTGCGCAGGAATGCGGCGTCGGGAGCAGACGCGCGCATTGCGAGGGCGTCGGGTTCAGCGTCGTGTCGGCGAGTGCGAGCGGCGTCGTGACAATGCGCTTCAGCAGCGCTTCGTAGCTTTCGTCGGCGGCCATGTTCAGCGCGTCGCCTAAGAACATGTAGGCGGCATTGGAGTACTGCGCGACGTGTCCGCGCGGGTACGGCAACTTTTGGCGCGCTAGCCATGTCCAGCGGCCGGCCTTGCTGATGCCCGGCGGCAGATCGCGCGGCAGCCCACTGACGTGCGCGGCGAGATCGCGCAGCGTGATCGTCTGGGTGAATGGCGTCCCGCGCCAGGTGGGTGGCGCGTAGAATTTCAGTTGATCGTCGAGCTTCACGCGGCCTTCGGCGATCAGGGTTGCGAGCACCTCGCCGGTCATTGCCTTGGTCAGCGAATTGATGCGCAACAGGCTTTGGCCGTTCGCGTTGGCGCCGGTGATGTAGGTGTGGTCGCCGTCAATTACCGCGGCCACCATCGCCTGCGCTTTCGACGCGGCGTGGATGGCGTCAAAGCGGGCGCTAAGACGGGCCGGCATGGGCTCGGCCGCCAGCGCGCTTGAGAATACGAGCAGAAAGGCGGCGCAGAGCCAGGTTCGCATGAGCGATTTGAGCCGTTCGAATAAGGCGCTAATGTGCCCCCCATGGATAGCAGATTTGTGTTGGCGCTCGCACTGCTTATGGCTGCGAGCGCCCCGTTGCGGGCGGCCGATGCGCCGCTTGTTTATTTGCGCGATGTCGATGCCACGATCGTGCAGGACATGCGTTATGCGACGCGGGATAATTTCACCGGCACACGTGTGCCCGGATACCTCGCCGCGGAGTGCATGGTGCTGAAGCCGGTCGCGGAGGCGTTGAAAAAGGCGCAGACCGACCTCGCCGCGCGGGGGCTTTCGCTCAAAGTGTACGACTGTTACCGGCCGCAGAAGGCGGTCGATGCGTTCGTCGCGTGGGCGAAGTCGGCGGCGCCGGGCGTGTCGCGATTCTTTCCGCGCACGCCGAAGTCCGAGCTTTTGAAGAAAGGCTACATCGAACCGGTCTCGAACCATTCGCGCGGGATTGCGGTCGACGTGACGCTGGTGGTCGCGGGCGGTTCGCCGGCGAAGGCGTTCGATCCGCTGACCACCTATGGCGGCTGCATCAGCCCTGCTGCGATGCGTGCGCCCGACAATAGCTTGGATATGGGGACGGGGTTCGATTGCTTCGACGACCTCAGCGCCACGAAGACCGGCGGGATCACACCATCGCAACGCAAGCTGCGCGGCGCGCTCTACGAGATCTTGGTGAAGCACGGTTTTCGGAATTATGCGGGCGAGTGGTGGCACTTCGCGCTGATCGGTGCAGAGAAGGCACCGGTGCTGAACACCGACATCGTGGCGTATCCCGCGAAGAAGCCATGAGCTTGGAGCTTTCGCGGCGTTCGGTTTTGGCGTCTGCGGCTGGCCTCGCCGTTGCGCCGTCTGCGCTCGCTTTGCCGCCCGTCGACATTGTTGTCAGGCCGTCACGGATTGCGCGCGTGGGTTCGCAGAGTTTTCGTTGCGCTGTCGGGCGCGGCGGGATTGTGCGCGACAAGCATGAAGGCGATGGCGGCACGCCGGTTGGGGTTTGGCCGCTGCGCGAAGTGTTCTATCGGCCTGATCGTTTGGCGATGCCGGTGACGCGGCTGCCCCTGCGCGCGCTCACGCCGGATGACGGTTGGTGCGATGCGCCGGCGGATGCGCACTACAACAGGCCGGTGCGCCTCCCCTACCCCGCAAGCGCGGAGCAGCTTTGGCGCGCCGATCACATGTACGATCTGATTGTCGTCGTCGGCTACAACGACGCGCCGGTGGTGCCGGGCAAGGGCAGCGCGATTTTTCTGCACCTCGCGCGGCCGGGCTACACCGGGACGGCCGGATGCATAGCCTTCGCGCGTGGCCATTTGCTCGCGATCCTCCAGCGCATCGACGCGCGGTCGCGGCTTATCGTGAAGGTTTGACACCGGTCGTTTTCGGACGCGATCATCGCGTGGGTTCTCGCGCGCGCGTTCGCCATCGCCTATCGTTCCGCTCATGAACGCATTCGACGCGCACTACGAAGCGATGAAGCGGCGCGACCCGGCGCTCGACGGCGTCGTGTTCGTGGCGGTGGCGACGACCGGCATTTATTGCCGGCCGGTGTGCCGCGCGCGGATTCCAAAGCCTCAGAACGTCACCTTCTATCCGAGCGCCGCGGCCGCGGAGCAGGCCGGCTATCGTCCATGCCTGCGGTGCAGGCCGGAGACGGCGCCGTTCTGCCCGGCGTGGAAGGGAACGAAGACGACGGTCGAACGCGCGGTCGCTCTGATCGAACGCGGCGCGCTCGACGAGGGCACGGTCGAGGCGCTGGCGGCTAAGCTCGGCGTCGGCGCGCGGCATCTGACGCGATTGTTCGCGGAACATATCGGCGCATCGCCCGCGCAATTGGCGCAGACTTTGCGCGTGCAGCGGGCGAAGCGGCTGATTGACACGACCGACCTTTCGCTTGGCGAGATTGCGTCGCGTGCGGGCTTTACCAGCCCGCGGCGGATGGCGGCTGCGTTCACTTCGCTTTATGGCCGCGCGCCGTCGGTGCTCCGGCGTTCTTGAGGAGAGATCGATGTCCGAAGTCGAAACCGAGTTTTTGTTCGAAGCGCGCGTTGCGCTCAGCGAGCCGATGCATGTGGGGGCCGGCCCCGAAGGCTATCGCATGATCGTCTCCGTCGCGGGCGGGCGGTTCACCGGGCCGCGGCTCAACGGCGAAGTCGTGCCGATGTCGGGCGCGGATTGGTCGCGCATCCGCAGCGACGGGTCCGGCGCACTCGACGTGCGCATGTGCTTCAAGACCGACGACGGCGCGCTGATCTATGTGCACTGGCACGGGCTGATGGTGTTCGACGAGGCCGAACGCGACTACGCACTCGACTTCGCCAAGAAGGACGACTCCGCCGGTGCGTCGCGGTACTATTTCCGCACCGCGCCGCAGTTCGAAACCGGCGACCCGCGCTACGCGTGGCTGAACAAGATCATCGCCGTCAGCAAATCGCGCACCGGCGGCGGCGGCGTGGTGCACCGGGTGTTCGCGGTGAAGTGAACGGCACTATTCCTCGTCCAAGAACGTCCACGTGCCGGCGCCATCGAAGCGGCGGATGCGGGCTTTCGCGAGGACGGCCGGGTCGAGAAGGCGTGCGTTGACGCCCATGCGATCGTAGGTTTTGTCGAGGGACGACCAATGCGTAACGCAGCCGCATGTCTTGCAACGGTGGAGGTCCATGCTCTTGTCGCCCCAGCGGTAGGTGTCGGTCGGCGGTTCGGCCGGATGGAAATGCACCTGGCGCGGCGCGTAGTATGCCATAAGCGTGCCGGTCCGGCGGCAGATCGAGCAGTTGCAACTCGTCACCTCGACCGGCGCCTCTGGGACTTCGATGCGGACGGCGCCGCAGTGGCAGGAAAGTTCCGGCATCGCACACCCTATGAGGTCGTATTCTTCTGTGAAGCAATCCAGGCGTCGATGCGTTGTTCGAGGATCGTAAGCGGCATTGCGCCGCCGCCCAAGATCGCCTGGTGGAACGCCTTCAGATCGAACTTCGCGCCGAGTGCCTGCTTTGCACGTTCGCGAAGTTCCATGATTTTCAGCATGCCGATTTTGTACGCGCAGGCTTGGCCGGGCATGACGATGTAGCGCTCGATTTCCGAGGTTACTTCGGTGACCGACATGCCGGTCTTTTCGTGCATGTAGTCGATCGCTTGTTGGCGCGTCCAACGCTTCGCGTGGATGCCGGTGTCGACGACGAGGCGTACGGCGCGGAACATTTCGGCCTGCAAACGGCCGAGATCGCCGTACGGGTCCTTGTCGTAGAGGCCCATGTCTTTGGCGAGATGTTCGGCGTAGAGGGCCCAGCCTTCGCTGAACGCGGTGAACGGCAACACGCGGCGGACGAAGGGGACACCTTCGATCTTCTGCGACGTTGAGATCTGCAAATGGTGACCGGGGATGCCTTCGTGATAGGCGAGCGTCGGCATCTGCCACGACGCCGTCTCTGCCGGATCGCGGACGTTCGCGAAGAACGTGCCGGGCCGGCCGCCGTCGAACGACGGGGCGTTGTAGTAGGCGCCGGCCGAGGTCGCTTCGGCGTAGGTCGGAACGCGTTCGACCGTCAGCTTTTGCGGTGGGATGTTCGAGAACGCTTCCGGCAGGCGCTTTTGCATCGTCTCGAGCAGTGTGCGGTAGCCGGCGAGGATTTTCTCGCGGCCCTCGTCGTTGGGCGGGAACGTGAAGCGCGGGTCGTGCGACAGGCGGTCCATACGCTCGACCAACGTGCCCTTCGTTTCGCCGACGCTCTTCAAGACGGTTTCCATCTCGCCTTCGAGACGGGCGACTTCGGAAAGACCCAGCGCGTGGACTTCGTCGGGCGTCATGTCGGTCGTGGTGAACTGATGCACCGCGTCGGCGTAGTAGGCAGCGCCGTCGGGCAGCTTCCAGACGCCGTCGTCTTCGGTCGCTTCCGGTTTCAAGCGTTCGAACGTGGTCTTGATGCGTCCGTAGGCCGGATAGACGACGTCTTTCACGGCGGCGATGGCGGAGGCCTCCAACTCCTTTTTCAAGTTGGCGTCGACGTCCGTCAGTTTGGCAAGCTTCTCGCGGTAGGTGGTGATGAGCGGATTTTCCGCCGGTGCCGGCGTCGTGAAGGTCACGGCGCTTGCGATGATTTCGTCGACCACGAACCGCGGCGGCAGGACCTTCAGTTTCGCTTGGCGGTCGATCTCGCTGAGCACTTGGTCGAAATGCGTGCCGAAGGCGTTCAGGCGGGCGACGTAGTTGCGCGCCGTCTTCTCGTTCTTGATCTGGTGCGCGAACTGCATGAAGCGGGGCAGCCCCAGCTGCTCGCCGAAC
>JANNEL010000336.1:0-4591 GCA_031378595.1 Alphaproteobacteria bacterium | reverse complement strand
GCAGCACGCGCACGATGCCCTCCGCGCCCACCGCAAGCGCTGCTGCGTCGGAGGGCACGAACACGCGCGTCATGGCTTGTACGCCGCCAGCGCGATCAGATGCGAAGCCTCAACCCGTCCATGCGGCTCGCCGTCCACAAGTGCCGCCGGCGCCACCGAACAAAGCCCAAGGCAATAAACTGGTTCGACCGTCACCGCACCGTCAGCGGACGTTTCCTTCCAGTCGATTCCGAAGTGCTTCAGCACCGCTGTGCCAAGCGCCGCGCCGCCCATCGCCTGACACGCCTCGGCACGACAGATCTTGATCACCCGTCGGCCAGCAGGCGCCTCGCGGAAGTCGTGATAGAACGTGACGACCCCATAAACCTCAGCTCGCGTAAGGTTCAGTTCGTGCGCGATCACGGGAATCGAATCGCGCGGCACGCACCCGAACGCACGCTGCACATCATGAAGAATCGGCAACAAAGGCCCTTCGAGCCCCGCATGCGCGGCACAAATCGCCTTAACGCGCTCGGCATCGACCATCGTCAAATCACCGCCTCAACCGCAGGATAGGAGGTAAACGCGCCTGTGGAAACCGACCCCCACTGTCGCATGCGCCAGATGCACAGTTCATAGCGCGTTCATGTGAACCGCGCGATACCGCCGCCCCCAAAGATTCTCGGAATAGAAGCTGACATGACGACGAAGACAGCGCGCCTCGTGCGCGCGGCCCTGATCGCATTGACGACCGCCGCCATCGCGACGCTGACGAGCGCCACAGCCATGACCCCCGCGCCGCTCGTTGTCGATCTCACCGACTTCCGCGGCGGTTCTGTCTACGCGTGGCTTCAGGCGAAGGGCTTCCAAATCGAGCAAGACGCGAAGAACCCGCAGAAGATCGCGCTGGTCGCCGACGCGCGCGGGCTTGGGGTGCAAACGCTGCGTCCTGCGATGGGTCTCCTCACGAACACCCGCGTCGATCCGAACGCATATTCCACGGTAGAGATCGAGTGGGGTGTAGCCCAACACCCGGCCGGTGCCAGCTACGAGCGCAGCGTCAACAACGAAGCCATCATGGTGCACGTCTTCTTCGGTGCCGCAAAGCGTGCGTCGGGTTCGATGTTTGCGCCGAATCTGCCGGCCTTCCTGGGCCTCTTCCTGTGCGCCACCGACCGCGTCGGCATCCCCTATGTCGGACGCTACTACAAGGAAGCCGGCCGCTACATCTGCGTCGACCACGCCGAGCCGCAACGCGCGCTCATCTCCCGCTTCGACCTGCGCCAAGGCTTCCGCACCGCCTTCGGCGCCGACCTGCGCGACGCCGTATCGGGTTTCGCAGTCGAGGTGGACACGTCGTCCTCGAAAGGCCCTTCTCAGGCCTTCGTGAAGCGCATCACGTTCCGGCCCTAACCCGGCACGATCGAGACGCCGTAAAGCCGCCACTCGCCCTTCCACACGTCGAACAGCAGCTCGAACGAAACGCGCCGCGGTTGGATGTTGAACGTGCCCGCGACATAGAGCATCCGCCGCGCCGTCAATCGTGGCGCCTCGCGGTACTGCGGTTCGACCACCAACACCGGCAGCATGTCGACGCCGAGGTCGGTGAGGTTTGCAAACACCAGACTAAGCTTCGCTGGCGTATTCGCGTCGCGAAAATCCGGGCCACCCAGATCGCGCACGACGGTGTAGTTGCCGGTCTTGTTGCCTTGGTCCACCGCGATCAGCGTACTGCGCACCATCGCAAGTACGGCCGCCGCCGACGGCACTTTCGGCATCACGGGCTGTAGCAGCTTCAAAGTTTTCGTGGGCGGCGCAGCAAGCGCACCGGGTGCAGCCAAAGCCGCAATCGCAAAAACGAGCGCAGCAAAGAACGGCCGCATATCACCCCTCCGGTCAATGCGCCGGATGTGACCGCAAACCGGGGCCCACCGTCAACGGTGAGCCCCGGCAAGATGCTCGTTAGTAACCTTAGAACTTAAACGCGAGGCCCACTTGCGCGGCGCCCGTCTGGCCGCCGGCCGTGCTGTAGCCTGCGCTGAGCAGGATCGGCGTTTCCATGTCCATCTGATGGGCAACGCGGAACGCAACGCCCGTCTCGCCCTCAAAGTAACCGGCGCCGGTCGCAAAACCGGTCTCGCCCCGTTCTAACGCCAGCATCGGCGTCGCCAAGGCCGTCGTGGCCGCGATCCCGCGATTGAGGCCCGTGACGGCACGGTTCAGCTGATCCAGGTTGACCGCGTCCGTACCCAGGATGCCCATCGCGACGTTCATCAAGCGGCGCTCGTTGCCGACCGAGCCGAACGACACGGTGTTCGGGTCGGTCGTGAACGAGTTCGCGCCGATGGCGACCGAGCTGTTATGCGAGGCGACCGCGTTGGGTCCGAGCGCCGTGGCGTTGATGCCGAAAGCCCGCGCACCGTCGCCGTAGGCCGCACCGCCGTTCGCGGCGAAGGCAAACGCGCCCACCGCGACCGAGTTGATCGCCTGCGCGCCGTTGCCGACCGCAATCGCGCTCGGGCCTGCCGCCAGCGAGTCGTGGCCGACCGCGACCGAGCTTCCCGCCTGCGCCCGTGCCGAGTCGCCGATCGCGACCGACGACGCACCGGCCGCAAAGCTTTGATTGCCGTAAGCCGCACTGTTCACGCCGTTCGCCCAAGCCAGATTGCCGCCCGCGACTGCATTCGTGGCGCTGGCCAAGCTCAAGTTACCGAACGCCGACGCATTCCCGGCGTTCGCCGTCGAACCGTCGCCGACCGCCGTGCTGCTCTGCGAGACTGCGGCCGCATTGTTGCCGTAAGCGGACGAGTTCACACCCGTCGCCTGAGCAATGTGACCGAACGCGCTCGCGAACGTGTTGTTCGCAAGCGCATTGTCACCTGCTGCCGTGCTCGAAGCGCCACTCGCGTTCGCGAGGTTGCCGAACGCCGAAGCGTTCGCACCGAATGCATTCGCCGCGCGCCCGTAAGCCGAAGCGCTCGCCCCGTCCGCGCGGCTTGCGTCGCCCGATGCCGTGCTGTTTGCGCCGGTGGCCCGGGCGTCGTTGCCGAACGCTGAGGAGTTCACGCCCGTCGCTTGGCTGATGTGACCGTACGCGGACGTGTTTGTGTTGCTCGCCAAGCTCGAGTGGCCGGATGCCGTGCTCGACACGCCGCTCGCATTGGCGGAGCTGCCGAACGCAGCCGCGTCCGCAAGACCGGCCGATGCCGAACGGCCGACAGCCGTTGCGTTCCCACCGGCGGCGTTCGCGCCGTCGCCAAAGGCCGAGGCGCTGGCCCCAGCCGCGTTTGCGTTGTTGCCAGCGGCGATCGCGTTAGCGCCGCCCGCGATCGCCAGATTGCCGATTGCGGTCGAGTTCGCGCCAAGCGCTTGCGTGCCGTTGCCGATCGCCGTTGAGTTGGCACCCATCGCCTGGGCGTTGTTGCCCACGGCGCTCGAGTTGTTGCCGGCCGCATTCGCGCCGTTGCCGAACGCGCTGGCATTCGTGCCGGCAGCAGAGGCCCCGTTGCCGACCGCGCTGGAGTTCACGCCGGCCGCGTTCGCCGTCAAGCCCAAGGCCAAGCTGCCTGCCGCACCCGCGTTCGCGCCGTTGCCGACCGCGATCGCGCTGGCATCGCCGGTGGTCGCCTGCGCGCCGCCGAAGCCCGCACCCAGCAGCGAGCCGCCGCCGAGCGTGATGCCGTCCGTGTAGTTCACGCCCGACGCGTCGCCCAGATTGATCCGGCCGTTGTGCGCGGTGATGCCCATATTCGCCGCGATGTTCGAATGCGCGACGACCGTGCCGGTAAATTCGGCATTGCAATTCGGTTGGCTGTTCTGCACGCCCTCGATCGCAACGCTGGCGATGGTGAGGCCGGTGCCGACGGCTTGAATGACGATGCCTGGAATTTCGGCGATGATGATGACCGCGCCGATCGCTTCGGCGATGAGGCCCGCCACGTCGGCCGCGGCGCTGGCAATATTAAGACCGAACGCGACCGGATCGAGCTGCTCCGCGCACGGACCCTGCAATCCGAGGCCCTGCAGATAGGCCGAGGTGGCGGCTTGCAGCGCTTCGCCTTTCGCTCTCGCTACCGCATCGCTGTCCCCGTCCACCACTTTGTACGCCGGATCCTCCGCTAGCACTTCGAGGAAAGCCTGCACCGTTGCGGGGTCCGTGCCGTTCAACGAATCTGTCTCGTTGAAGAAAAAGCCCGTCGGTGCGGCAGGCGTCGAGGCGGTCGCAAACGCCGAACTAACCGGTCCGAGTGAGGCCGCAAGCCCCGCCGCCAGAACCGGCACCAGCGTCGATTGCCGCAGACGTGCGATCAAGTTCTTCATCGTGATGTCCCCCAAGGTCTGCGTCAGAGTTTGTGCGTGAGTTGCAGCAGCACGGCGCTTCCGCGCACGTCTTGCTCGGCCGTCGTGGGCGTGCCGGACGGCGTGGGCAGCGTCAGTTCCACATCGCCCGCGTCGAAGTAGCGGTAGCCCAGACCCAGCGCCGTCGTGTCCGACACGGCAACGTTGAGGCCTGCGCCCAATTGCCAAGCGAAGTTGCCGTCGACGCCGTCATAGACCGCGCCGCCGTCGAACTTGCTGATCGCATAACCGATGCCGCCGCCGACATACGGCG
>JANNEL010000727.1:0-4505 GCA_031378595.1 Alphaproteobacteria bacterium | reverse complement strand
CCACTCGTTGTCGTACCAGGCCATGACGCTGACGAGCGTGCCGTCCATGACCTTCGTCTGGTCGAGCGCGAACGAGGCGGAAGCGGGATTGTGGTTGAAGTCCATAGAGACCAATGGCGCATCGACGATGTCGAGCACGCCCTTCAATTCCTGCGACGCTGCACGCTTCATCGCATCGTTGATCTCGGCAACCGTGGTTGCGCGTTTCGCAACGATCTTGAGGTCGATGACCGAAACGTTCGGTGTCGGCACGCGAATGGAAATCCCGTCAAGCTTGCCCTTGAGTTCCGGCAGCACGAGGCCCACGGCCTTCGCGGCACCCGTCGACGTCGGGATCATGGAAAGCGCCGCGGCGCGCGCGCGATAAAGGTCTTTGTGCATCTGGTCGAGCGACGGCTGATCGTTCGTGTAGGAATGGATCGTCGTCATCATGCCCTTGTCGATGCCGACCGTGTCGTTCAACACCTTCGCGACCGGAACCAGGCAGTTCGTCGTGCACGACGCGTTCGAAACGACGACGTGATCCTTGGTCAGCTTCTGGTGATTGACGCCGTAGACGACCGTGATGTCCGCCCCGTCCGCGGGCGCCGAAACCAGCACGCGCTTCGCGCCCGCCGTCAAATGCGCCGACGCCTTCTCCTTCGACGTGAAGATGCCGGTGCATTCCATCGCGATATCGACGGCCAGTTCCTTGTGCGGCAGCTGCGCCGGATCCTTGATCGCGGTCACCTTGATCTTGTGCGAGCCCACGATCATGTGCTCGCCGTCGACCTTCACCTCGACAGGGAAGCGTCCGTGCACCGAGTCGTAACGCAGCAAATGCGCGTTCGTCTCAATCGGCCCCAAATCGTTGACGGCGACGATGTTGATGTCTTTGCGGCCCGATTCAACGATCGCGCGCAGCACCAAGCGCCCGATGCGCCCAAACCCGTTAATCGCAACTCTGACAGTCATGATGGTGTCCCTTTAGAGCCGCGCCTTCGCGGCTTTCACGATGTTGTCCGGCGTGATGCCGAAATGCTCATAGAGTTTCTCGTACGGTCCGCTCGCGCCGAATGTCGTCATACCAACGAACGCGCCTTCGCGGCCGGTCCAGCGGTCCCACCCCATCGGCGAGGCTGCTTCCAAGACAATGCGAACGGTCGACGTCGGAATGACCTTGTCTTGATAGACATGGTCCTCGGCGTTGAAGATGTCGAGGCAGGGCATCGACACCACGCTGGCCCCAATCCCGTCGGCTTCCAGCAATTTCTGCGCTTCCATGGCGATCGAGATTTCGGAACCGGATGAAATCAGCGTCACGCGATGCTTGGCCTTCGCCGGCGACAGCACATAGCCGCCGCGCGCCGACAGGTTCTCGTCCGTGTGCTTCAACCGCACTTGCGGAAGGTTCTGCCGTGACAGCGCGATGATGCTGGGTGCCTTCGCCGAACGCAGCGCCAACTCCCAACACTCCGCGGTTTCAACCGCATCCGCCGGGCGATAGACGAACAAATTTGGGATCGCGCGCAACGCGGCCAGATGCTCGACCGGTTGATGCGTCGGCCCGTCTTCGCCAAGGCCGATGGAGTCATGCGTCATCACATGAATAACGCGCTGGCCCATCAGCGCCGCGAGGCGGATCGACGGCCGGCAATAGTCCGCGAACACCAAGAACGTGCCGGAGTAGGGCACCACGCCGCCGTGCAGCGCCATGCCGTTCATTGCCGCTGCCATGCCGTGCTCGCGAATGCCGTAGTGAACGAAGCGCCCGCGGAAGTCGCCCGCCTCGATCGCCTCCATCCCCTTCGTGCGCGTGTTGTTCGAACCGGTGAGATCCGCCGAACCGCCAATCGCCTCCGGCACATGCGCGTTGATCACCTCAAGCGCCATCTCGGACGCCTTGCGCGTCGCAACCGTCACCGGCTTCTCGGCCAGCGCCTTGCGATACGCGGTGAGCGCGGGCCACAGCGACGGATTGATCTCGCCTTCTTGCGCCCGCTCGAACGAGGACTTCGTCTCACCGTTCGCGGCCGTCATCCGCTTCAGCCACGACGTATATTCAGCATGTGAACGTTCACCCGCCGCAAGCCACGCCGCGCGAATGTTTTCCGGCACGTCGAAGATGCCGTGCGCCCAACCCAACGCCTTCTTCGCCGCAGCCGCTTCTTCTGTACCGAGCGGCGAACCGTGCGACGACGCCGTGCCCTGCTTCTTCGGCGCGCCATAGCCGATGATCGTGCGGCACGCGATCATGGTCGGCCGGTCCGACGCTTGCGCCGCTTCGATCGCGGCAGCAACCGCCGCCGGATCGTGCCCGTCCACGCGCGAAGCCGACCAACCCGCCGCCTCAAACCGCGCGACCTGATCGCCCGACTCCGACAGCGACACCGGCCCGTCGATCGAAATCCCGTTGTCGTCGAAGAGCACGATCAGCTTCGAGAGCTTCAAATGCCCGGCCAGCGAGATCGCCTCGTGGCTGATCCCTTCCATCAAATCGCCGTCGGAGGCGATGACGTAAGTATAATGGTCGACCAGATCGCGCCCGAACCGCGCCTCGCAAATACGCTCCGCCATCGCCATGCCGACCGCGGTCGCAATGCCCTGGCCGAGGGGACCCGTCGTCGTCTCGACGCCGGCGCCGTGGCCGTACTCCGGATGCCCAGCGCAAGGCGAACCCAGCTGCCGGAAGTTCTTGATGTCGGCGAGCGTGATGTCCTTGTACCCGGTCAGATGCAGCAGCGAATAAAGCAGCATCGAGCCGTGGCCCGCCGACAGCACGAAGCGGTCGCGGTCCGGCCATTTCGGATTGCGCGGATCGAACTTCAGAAATTTCGTGAAGAGCACGGTCGCGACATCGGCCATGCCCATCGGCATGCCGGGATGTCAGCACTTCGCGGCCTCCACCGCATCGATCGCTAGTGCGCGGATGGCGTTCGCCATGTCGCGGTGGGAAACGGAAGAGGTGGGGGTGCTCGCCATGGGTGTCCGTGTCTGGGGGCCAAGCCGCACAGCGCACGCCCGCTCGAGGGTTGAACGGGGTCCGTGACCTTGAGCGCACTTCAGGCCGGAAAAGCGCGCGGACCATGCGGCCCGCCGCCCGTTCGCGTCAACCCCGAAAACCCCTGCAATTCTGCGACATTTGGGGAGGAAAGCCGTAACGAACTGAAACGTTTCGCGCGGAGTGCGCGACACGGTGCGATCTGTCCTAAACGCAAAGCACCAAGTAATTTGCGAACCGGGGACTAGGGGGAAACATGAGAACGATCCTGCGCATCGTCGGCTACGGCGTGCTTATCGGCATGGCCGCCGGCGGCTTCTGGCTCTACCAGTTGTTGTGGGGCTTGCCGTTCAACTTCGATCATCTGATCGACCGGCAGGGCGTCTACACGCTGATGACCCGGCCGCAGATCTTGACCCAACTCGGTCTCATCGACGGCACGATCCTCGACTATCACTCGGACAAACTCGACGAATTCACGTTGGCTGAGCGCGACCGCCTCTACGCGGTCACAAAGCGCAACCTCGAGGAAATGAAATCCTACGACCGCGCCACCCTGACGGCCGAGCAGCAGACAACCTACGACATCATGCTTTGGTGGCAAGAGACGAACCTGCGGAACCAGCGCTATCCGTGGGCGACGACCGGCGGCCTCTATCCGATGAACCAGATGTTCGGCGAACAACTCGGGCTGCCGCGCTTTATGCAGTTCGCGCACCAAATCAAGAACGAGAAGACGGCCCGCAACTACGTCGCCCGTCTGAACGCCTTCGGCACGCATTTCGACCAAGTGTTGAGCGAGATCGAACGCCAAGCCAAACTCAAGGTCCTGCCGCCGCGCTTCGTCGTCGACGAAATCATGGCGAGCGCTGTGACGTTCACCAAGCCCGCGCCGGCGGACAATCCGCTCATCACGACCTATCGCGAGAAACTCGCCAAACTGACGGACGTCGACGCCAACTTGAAGAAAGAGTTGGAGGCCTCCGCGATCGCCGCCGTGAAAGACGTCGTCTATCCGGCCTACGGGCGCATCAAAACCACGTTCGAACGCCTAAAGGCCGAAGCGACCGAAGACGACGGCGTCTGGAAGCTGCCCGACGGCGCCGCCTACTACGCCGACATGATCCATCAGTTCACGACGACCGACATGACGCCTGACGAAGTCCACGCGTTGGGTCTTTCCGAAGTCGCGCGTCTCGAAGGCGAGATGGAGACCGTCTTGAAGAGCGTCGGCGAAACGAAGGGTACGCTGGTCGAGCGTATGGACCGTCTGTCGCACGACCCGCGCTTCACGTTCCCGCCCAACGACGAGGGCCGCGAGAAAATCCTCGCCGGCTACCGCACACTGCTCGAGACGATGCAAAAGCGCCTGCCGGAAGCGTTCTCGAACATCCCACCGCAAAAGTTGACGGTCGAACGCGTTCCGACCTACGCCGAAGCGACCTCGGCCGGCGCCTACTACAACGCCCCGTCGTTCGACGGCGGCCGGCCCGGCACGTTCTTCGCGAACGTCCGCGATCCGGCA
>JANNEL010000713.1:0-2048 GCA_031378595.1 Alphaproteobacteria bacterium | reverse complement strand
TGGGCCTGCGCCTCGGCAAGTTCGGCGCCTTCATCGGCTGCTCGAACTACAAGGGCGAAGGCGAAGACAAGTGCAGTTACACACGCCCGCTTGCCACAAGTGGCGGCGGCGAAGCGATGGAGACAAAGGCACTCGGCGTCGACCCGGAAACGGGCTTGAGCGTCACGCTGCGCGCCGGCCGCTTCGGTCCCTATCTGCAGCTCGGCGAAACGAGCAAAGAAAAAGACGCCGAGAAACCAAAGCGTGCGGGCCTACCAAAAGGCGTCGATCGCAACACGATCACGCTGGAACAAGCGCTGCGCTTGCTCTCGCTCCCGCGCCAAGTCGGCCCGCATCCGGAAAGCGGCAAATCGATCGTGGCCAACTTCGGCCGCTTCGGACCGTACATCCTGCACGACGGCATGTACGCCAACCTCGAGAACGAGGAAGACGTGTTCACGATCGGCCTCAATCACGCCGTGACCGTTCTTGCCGAAAAGGCCGCGAACCCGAAACGCCGCTTCAACGAACCGAAAGCGCTCAAAGAACTTGGCGCGCATCCGGAATCGAAAGCGGTCGTCAAGGTGATGAGCGGTCGTTACGGCCCGTACATCACCGACGGCGAGACGAACGCGAACGTGCCGAAGGGTGGCGACCCGATGGCCCTGACGCTCGAAGAAGCTGTCGAACTCTTGCGCGCCCGCGCCGAAATGGGCGACGGCAAGAAGAAGAAAAAGAAGGCGAAAGCGAAAGCCCCAGCCAAAGCGGCGAAACCGAATGGCGAGGCGAAAGCCGACGCCAAACCCGCGAAGGCTGCAAAGGCCGACGCGAAAGCAAAACCAACGGCGCCGAAAAAAGCGCCTAGCAAAAAGAAAGTATTAGAAGAGACGTGAATAACAAGAAGAAGCGCGAACCGCGTGAGCCTCAAAAACGCGGACCAATTCCGACGCGCGAAGATCTACTGGCCTACCTCAGTGAACATCCGGCAGCCACAAAACGAGATCTCGCCCGCCATTTCGATGTGAAGGGCGGCGACAAGATCGCCTTGAAGCGCTTGTTGCGCGATCTCGACGACGCGGGCGACGTCAAACGCGGTCCCCGCAAGACATTCGTACGCACGGGCGATCTTCCCGAAGTCACTGTCGTCGAAGTCATCGAGCAAGACACAGACGGCGAACTCCTCTGTCGCCCCACACGCTGGGACAGCGACGCCGAGCCGCCGAAGATCGTGCTGGCACCGGGCTCGGACACGAACGGCCGCGCACTGGGTGTCGGCGAACGATTCCTTGCCCGCCTGAAAGCGACAAAGGACGGCTACGACGCTCGCATCATGAAGCGCCTCGGCCTCGGCGCGCAGAAGACGCTGGGCGTCTTCCGCAAGCTGGGGCGTGGCGGCCGCGTGGAACCCGTCGACCGTAAAGCGCGCAACACGTTCATGATCGCCGCCGGCGACACCGGTAATGCGACCGACGGCGAACTCGTCGTGGTCGAAGCGCTCTCGGGCCGCGACCTCGGCCAACCCAAGGCACGCGTCACGGAATGCCTCGGCCGCATGAGCGAGCCGAAAGCGATCAGCTTGATCGCCGTCCACACCCACGGCATCCCGGTCGATTTCCCCTCGTCCGTCATTGACGAAGCGGAGCGCGCGAAACCGGCAACGCTCGAAGGCGGCCGCGTAGACCTGCGCAAAGTGCCTCTCGTCACAATCGACCCGCCTGATGCGCGCGATCACGACGACGCGGTGTGGGCCGCACCCGACGATGACCCCGAGAACAAAGGCGGCTTCCAGGCCATCGTGGCGATCGCGGACGTGTCCTACTACGTGAGGCCGAACTCGGCGCTCGACCGCGAAGCGCTCCGCCGCGGCAACTCGGTCTATTTCCCCGATCGCGTCGTGCCGATGTTGCCGGAACAACTTTCCGCCGACCTCTGTTCGCTGAAGGAAAAGGTCGACCGCGCGATTATCGCCTGTCACCTAACGTTCGACGCGCAAGGCAAGCTGAAGCGCCATCGCTTCGAGCGCGCGTTGATGCGCTCGGCCGCGCGCCTCTCCTACTCTGAGGTGCAAG
>JANNEL010000324.1:0-6902 GCA_031378595.1 Alphaproteobacteria bacterium | reverse complement strand
CAGGCGACCTGCTGGCAGTGTGATCGTCACGAGTGTGCCTTTACCGGTTTCGCTTTCGTTCTCAAGTCTTCAGTCGTGGAGTTCGATCAGTTCGCGTGCGAGCGGCAGGCCTAAGCCTGCACCGTGGCGCCCGGTTGCCGGGGCCGTGTCGAGGGTCGCTGCGACGGGCGTCAGGCAGGGTGGCATGCCGATGCCGGTATCTTCGACGACGATTGTGGGGCACCCGTCGGCCGAGACGCGCAAATGCACGGTGACGAGGCCGTTTGCGGGCGTGAACTTCACCGCGTTCGACAACAGGTTCGTGATCGCTTGCTTCAGCTTCGGCGCGTCGCAGCGGACGATCAGGGGTGTGTCGGCGCCGTCGCGGCCCAGCGTTACTTCTGCGTCCATGGCGGCCGGCTGCATGCTCGTGCAGCTTTCGCTGACCAGCTTCGTCAGGTCGACCGCGGCTTCTTCGAGTTTCACGTGACCCGCTTCGACTTCGGAGAGGTCGAAGAGAGAGTTGATGACGGACAGAAGCGAAGCGCCAGTGCTGGCGATTTCCTTCGCATAGGTCGAGCGTGTTTCGCCGCCTGTTGCCGCTTCCAGGGTTTCGCGGTTGATGAGGTCCGAAAGGCGAACGATCGTCGAGAGCTGCGCGCTCAGGGCGTGGCTCAAGCTTGCGATGTGTTCGGATTTCGCTTTCAGCGCGGCTTCGGCGGTTTCCTTTCCGCGGCTCAAATCGCGATCGCGCGCCCACAGCTTGTCACGCACGATTTTCATTTGCCGGAACGATTCGAACGCGCGGGCCATCGGGGCGAAGGCGTCGCTCTGGTTCGGCGTCGGGCCGCGATAGAGCGCGTTGCCGCGGGCGAGTGCCTCCATGGCGTCGTTCAGCTGCACCAGCGGCGTCGTCCAGTACCAGGCGAGCGCGAACGCCGCGAGCACGGCGAGGCCCGCGACGGTTAGAAACCGGTTCGAGAGGCTGTTCGTGGTGGCGAGGATGGCGGCTGCCGGCGTCACGCCCACGGCGATGAGGCCCAACTCCTGCGGCAGCGCTTTCTTCTTCATCGGAAGGCCTGCAACGAAATAGCTGTCGCCGCGCCAGGTCATTTCGGTGCCCGTGCGGTCGTTCTGCAACGCGTCGAGCAGCGTTGCGTCGGTGCGCGAGGCGAACACGACGTGCCCGTCGCGTTTCGTCAGGATCAGTGCGTTGCCGTCGGCGCTGAACGTTGTCGGTGCGATGACCGCCTTCAAGATGGCGTTGAAATTGAGCACACCCGTCAGCGTGCCGATCACGGATTGGCCGTCGTGGCTGGCGATCAGCGGCACCGCGAAGGATACGGTTTCCTTCGTCTCGCCGGCGCGTGCGGCCAACGGGCTTTGATAGATGCGGCCGGAGGCTGCCATGCGGAAGCCTTCGTCGGACGCGATGTTGCGGACGTCGTCTTTGGCCGTGGTCGCGATAACGTTGCCTTGCGCGTCGGTCACGTAGAGCGCTGCAAAGTCCGGATACTGTGCGGCGAGACTTGTCAGCGTACGCGCAAGGTCGCCGCCTTCACCGGCGATCAGTACGTCTTGCATGACGGAGAGTTGGCTCCACGCCGTCAGGTGGCGCAGGTTCAGGCCTGCGCGGTCTTCGATCGCGGCAGCAGCTGCCTCGGTCGTGGTCGCGATTTCGTGGGTGCCGGCGTCACGCATCGTCGCTTGTGCGCCGAACCAGATCGCGCCAAAGCCGAGCGCGAGCGGTGCGCCGATGCAGATGGCGAGCGCGGTGTTGATTTTTCCCCTTAGCCACATAGGCGGGTTCCCTCGGTAATGCAGCGCCGGGGTGCTGCGATGCGCTCCACGGCAACGATGGTCCAGTTGCCCACGGGGCGATAATTCACGCGGTAGTGTTGTTCGCCGCCGACGATTTCGCCGCTGTGCGCGGGTGCGGCTTTGCGGATTGCAGCCAGCGTCAGCTTGGCCACGATCGTGGTGCCGCCGTTGGCGCCGGTGCGGCTGTCGGCCAGGATCACGCCCTTCGCATCCGTCAGGACGGCGAAGCGGTCGGCGGAAAGGCCGTAAGCCAGGACGGCATGATAGCTCGAGAAATCTTGGCGGGCGTCGATGACGAATTCGCTCTGGTCGCGATAGAAGACCGGCGCCAGCAGATGCAGGCTTTGGCCGTTCTGCAGCGTCGCTGTCCGGCGCGGCGTGGTGGCGAGGCCTGCCGACAACAGCGGATCCTTTTTCGGATCGAGTGTCGCAATCGTGCGGTCGAAGTTGCCTGCGCGAGCGAGGAATGTCCCCGAGCGGTCGGCGACGCTGACTTCGCGGATGCCGAAGCGGTTGAGAAGCGTCGCCAGCAAGGCGTTGACGCGCGGCTGCAAGCGGGCGGCTTCGCCCAGCGATGCGGTGCTGAGATAGGCTGCGAACAGGCGGTCGCCTGCTGCGAGTGCGACTTGGCGTTCGGCGCGCTGTTTCAATAGTTCGATGGCGGCGGCTTTGTCGGCGCCAAGGCGCTCGACGGCGTCGAGCGGCGCCGCGTCCGCGTGCGCGCTCAGCATGAGCGCGAGCGACAGCGTCGATGCCGCCAGAAGAATTGAGACCCCACGCATTGGCTGCGCCCGTTACTTTTTGTTAGTGCGGATGAAGGCCGCGTGAACGCGTGCTTCCCCGGCTTTGTTCGATTTCGAGACTACGGGCGTACGGTCAAGAAATGCTGAAAGCGGGTGGGGTTTGGTGAATTATTCCGCAGCTGTGGCGCGGCCATCCTGTCCCCAATTCATGCCGCCGCGCGGGCGTCGGCGCGGATGCGTTCGACCATGGAGAAGAGGCCGTTCGAGCGTTGTTGGCTCAAATGGGTGTCGAGGCCGAGTTGGTGGAGGATGGCTTTGGCGTCGATTGCCAATATCTCTTGCGGGGTTTTGCCGTTGTAGAGTTCGAGCAGGATCGCGATCAGGCCGCGCACGATGTGGGCATCGCTGTCGCCCACGAAGGTCAGCTTGTTATCTTCTCGTTTAGAGATCAGCCAGACTTGGCTGGCGCAGCCGCGGACTTTGACCGCATCCGTGCGGGCGGCTTCGGGCAGCGGGGCCATCTTGCGGCCGAGGTCGATGATATAGCGATAGCGCTCGTCCCACTCGTCGATGACGGCGAAGTCGTCGAGGATGGATTGGATGGGCATTTGTTTAGGCGCGCGGTTGTTTCAAGCGCAAGAGATAGACGTGCTTGCCGTCCAAGACTAGGTCCCGGCGTTGGTTGTGCACGGTGGCCTGCATCGTGACCAAGCCTGTCGTGCGCTGGGGCTTTAGTTCGCTGATGGTGAGGGCGGGGTAGAGCGTGTCGCCGGCGTAGACGGCTTTCAAGAACTTGGCCTGCACCTCGACGAAGCCGATCAATGCCTCGCCGATGACGTGGGGGAAGAGGCCGGCGCCGGCTGCGGTGAAGCTCAGCACCTGGAGGCCGTGGGCGAGCAGCCCGTCGTGGCCTTGGGCGCGGCAGTATTCGACGTCGTAGTGGATCGGGTGGTTGTCGCAGCTCACCTGCTGGAACGCTGCGAAGTTTGCGTCGGTGATCGTGCGTGAGGGGAGGACGAAGCGTTCGCCCACCTTCAGGTCTTCGAATCCGCGAAGGGCGACGACCCGGTGTTCGGCCGGGTCGAACGCCGTCACCGGTCGGCCTCAAGCAGTTTGCGGAACGCGGCCGCGTCGAGGCGGTAGTGCAGCAGATCGTCCTGATGGACGAAGCCGATACGGTCGAGCGAGATGCGCGACGAGTTCGCATGCACCATGTTCAGCTGGAGGCTGGTGCAATCGCGATCGCGCGCGGTGCGGGCGACTTCTTGCACCAGGCGGAAGCCGACGCCGGTACCTCTAGCGCCTTCATCGACGAAGAGGTCGGTGATCTGCAGCGACGAGGAACCGTCCCAGATCGTGTAGTGGGTTTGGAACATCGCAAGGCCCACGGGATTGCCGTGGTCGTCGGCGATGATCGCCTCGAACTGCGGCGTCGGGCCAAAGCCCGCGCGGCGTAGCTCCGGCGCACTCACATGCACGCGATCGCCGACGCCTTGATATTCGGCGAGCGCTTCGATCATGCGCAGCATCACGTCGCAATCTTCGACGCGGGCTTTGCGGAGGGTGACGGTGGTGTTCGTGACTGGAAAAGCTACGTGGGCGGCTGCTGCCGGCATTTTATTCTTAGCTCCGAACGCGAGGTACTGTTCTTCGTGGCCGTCACATCGATCAGCAAACTAAGCCGAGGGGTGCTTCAGGCGGCCGGAGTTATAGGTAGGCCTTCGAGCCGAGTCACTCAACGCGCGCTTGAATTTTTTGCGAACGTGGTTTCACCGATTCCGCAGTTGCGAGCGGCTTACGGGGCTCACTGGTCAATTGGACAGCCATGCCTTGCGCCATGTCTGTTGCAGCTGCGAGCGAGGTGTTCACCAAGTCGACGCCGGCCTTGCACAACTGCGGGTTGGTTTCACAGGTGCTCATGATTTGATCTGCCCGCGCCCATGCAGCGTCGGCCACGGTCTTCAATTGCGCCGCGACGTCGATGTTGCGGAACTCCGCCGTGTCGTGGCCGCCACCGAGGCGTGCCTCGGGCGGCAACGCGACAAGTGCCAGCCCCAACCAAAAGATCGTGCGGAAAATGAAACCCACGGGACCACCTCCAAACTTCGCGCGGAGTGTCGTCCCAAGGCCGTTCGAGAGTGCTCAAAAACAAAGGCAAAATTGAAGCAAACGACGGCGGAATCAGCGTCAACGCTTATTAGCCTCAACGCGTGTTCACGATGGCGGGTGGAGATTGAATCAACAGCGCTGAGATATTTAGGGATCAGGAATCAGGTATCAGGAATCAGAAGGCGCCCTTCTGATCCCTGATTCCGGATCCCTGTTCTCTGAGCGCAGCGTCCTTTAACGCCTCATTAACCTCCATAAACGAAGTCTTACCCTCGTGTTCTGGGGGTCGAGTCGCGTTATGACGTCGCCGTACAATTTCCGTCGGTTCTGGGCCGATTTTCTGTTGGATGCGTTTGACGGCGTTCTGGGATCCGAGCCCGAGGGCGAGGCCGGACGCGTCAAAGCCTTCGTCTCCGCGAACCTGCTCGCAGGCGGCATGGGTGTTGCCCTTTGGCCGCTTTATTTCGCGTTCGTCGGTCCGGTGGATGCAGCGACCGCGTTTGCGTTTCTTTTCTTGTGGATGCCGCTCGGCATCGCGCTTGGCGTTCGAGCCGAGGCGATCAGTCTCGAGCAAGGGCAGATGGCGTCGGCGTTGGCGCTGGGCGGGTTCGTCTCGCTGGCCGGCGTCTATACGGGCGGCGTCGCCTCACCGTTGCTGCCGTGGCTCCTCATCGTCCCGGTCGAAGCTGCGATCACGGGCAAGCGCTCGGCGGTGACGATCGCGTCGTGCGTTGCGGGCGTCGGCTTCTTCATCGCAGCGTCGTTGTCGTTGATGGGATGGCTGCCGGTTTCGCGGATCGATCCGGCGTTCACGGGGTTTGCGTACGGCGTCTCGGTTTTTGCGGCGATTATCGTCGGCATGTTCGCGATGCGCACGTTGCAGCGGCGGAACGAGCACGAAGTGGCGCGCGCGCGGGCGAATGCGGCGTGGCACCGGGCGATGACCGACAACGCGGTCGACATGATCACGCGGCACACGGCGAGCGGGGCGGTGCTTTATGCGTCGCCGGCGGTCGAAGAGATGCTGGGCCTGCGCGCGCGGGAGCTTGAGGGGATGAGCCCCGCGATGTTCGTGCACATTCAGGACCTGAAAGCGGTTGAGCAGGCGTTCCTTTCGGCGGCGCATGGTGGGAGCGAGGCGGTTGCCTATCGCGTGCGCCGGCGCGACGGCACGTATCTGCCGGTCGAGATGCGCGTGCAGGGCGCAAACGGCGAGGCGGTGGCGGTCACGCGCGAGATGTCGACGGCGAAGGCCGAGATCTTGGAGTTGGCGCAGGCGCTGGACAAAGCGGAAGAGGTCAGCCGGGCGAAGTCGCGGTTCCTCGCCTCCGTCACGCATGAGTTGCGCACGCCCTTGAACGCGATCATCGGGTTCTCCGACGTGATGCGGCACGAGCTGATGGGGCCCATCGGCACGCCGAAATATCGCGAGTATGCGGAGCTGATCCGCACGTCCGGTTCGCACCTCGTGGATTTGATTTCGGACTTGCTCGACATGTCGAAGATCGAGGCGGGCAAGTTTACGATCGAGCGCAAGCTGATCGAATTGAAGCCGGTGGCTGACGAATGCCTGGCGATGGTGAAGGTGGCGGCCGATGAGGCGGGGGTCGAGCTTGTGTGCGACGTGGCACCGGGCTTGAGCCTCATGGCCGACCGCCGCGCGTTGAAGCAGTGTCTGATCAATCTGCTGTCGAACGCGATCAAGTTCACGCTGACGGAAGGCAAAGTCACGTTGAGGGCGCGCAAGGTCGGCACCGATATGATGCTGTCGGTCAGCGACACGGGTGTCGGCATTCCGGAAAAGGATTTGGCGCGCATCGGCAAGCCGTTCGAGCAGGTCGAAGGCGAAATGCAGCGCACGCACAAGGGCACGGGGCTCGGCCTCTCGCTGGTGAAGGCGCTCGCCGAGATGCATGGCGGCGCGATGATGATCGAAAGCGCACTCGGCGACGGGACGACGGTAACGCTGAAACTGCCGCTCGCCGCGCGCGACGACGTGCCGGCGGAACCCGGCGCCGTGGTCTTTCCGGAGAAATTCCGCGCACGGGCGTAACGCGCGCGCACATAAGTTTGAGGGGAATGGGGATCGGAAGGGGGGCCTTCCGGTCCCTATTTTTTTGCTTGGATCATAGCGCGGCGCGCTTTGCGGAAGAGCGCTAGTCCTGGGACCGCCGGCTTCCAGCCGGCTCTTTGCTGACGCTTCGATGCACAAAGGAAGAGCCGGCAGGATGCCGGCGGTCCCAGGCCTAG
>JANNEL010000706.1:0-3089 GCA_031378595.1 Alphaproteobacteria bacterium | reverse complement strand
GTCGCCGAGCGAGAACGAGACGTCGTAGGCGCGGAGGATTTCGCAGATTTCCTCGAAATGCGCGTAAAGGAAACTTTCCTTATGGTGTGCAAGACACCACTTCGCCATGATCGAGCCGCCGCGGCTGACGATGCCGGTGACGCGATCGGCGGTCAGCGGCACATAAGCGAGCCTGACTCCCGCATGGACGGTAAAATAGTCGACGCCTTGCTCGCACTGCTCGATCAGCGTGTCGCGATAGACCTCCCAAGTCAGATCCTCGGCAACGCCGTCCACCTTCTCCAACGCCTGATAGATCGGCACCGTTCCGATCGGCACCGGCGCATTGCGGATGATCCAATCACGGATGTTGTGAATGTTGCGGCCCGTTGAAAGGTCCATAACGGTGTCGGCGCCCCAACGGATCGACCACACCATCTTCTCGACTTCTTCCGCGACCGAAGACGTGACGGCGGAGTTGCCGATATTCGCGTTGATCTTGACCAGGAAGTTGCGCCCGATCACCATCGGCTCCAACTCACCGTGGTTGATGTTCGCCGGGATGATCGCCCGCCCGCGTGCCACCTCGTCGCGCACGAACTCCGGCGTCACCTCGTCGGGGATCGAAGCACCAAAGTCTTCGCCGTCGCGCGCAAGCTGCGAGCGGCCTAGGTTCTCGCGGATGGCGACGTATTCCATCTCCGCCGTAATGATCCCGGCGCGCGCGTACTGCAGCTGCGTGATCGCCCGCCCGCGCTTCGCCATCAACGGCTTGCGCAACACGGGGAACGGCGACACCAGCCGCTCGCCCTTGGCACCGCCGTTATCCGCGTCGGTGACGGCGCGCCCGTCATAGGCCTCGACATCGCCGCGTGCGAGCACCCACGCCTCACGTGCGCGCGGTGCACCTTTGAAGATGTCGATGCGCGCCGTCTCGTCGGTATAGACGCCTGACGGATCATAGAGCCGGACCGGCGGTTCGTTCGCGCTCGGATGCAGCGCCACTTCGCGGAACGGTACGCGCAAGCCCTCGTGCTTTGTGCCCTCGACATAGACCTTGCGCGAACCGGGAATGGCTCCCGCCGTGATCTGGAAAGAAGGCTTGTGCTGAATGTTCATAAGAGTGGGCCCGCGCGGTCGATGAAGCGGTTGATACGCCGATCGGGAATGCAAAGCGGAGAAGGGAAGGGCGCTCTCCTGTGCGAGAGCTACACCGCATCCGATCCCTCCGCCGGTACAAACCGGATCAGGTTCAAAGGGTGGTCGCGCGTCGTGCGCCGATCTCAGCCTGCCTTCACAGGCCCCCCTTCGGACGGCCGGACTTTCGGCTCGAACGGCCACGCCGTCAACCGCAGAAAAACCGCAGGCAAGGGCTGTGTTTAGACCTTCTCGCTCTCGCGGGAACCGGCGACCGCTTTCATCGCTTGGCCCAGCCGCCCGTCAAGTTCGGCGACCTTCGAACGCAGGATAGCCGCTTCGTCGCGCGACTTCGCCGCTTCATGCAGCAGCGCTTCAAGCGACATCACCCGGCTGCGAAGCGACTCGAACTCCATCGACGCTTGGCTCGACGACATCAGCCGCGCCTCGACGTCCGACAAGCGCGCTTTGAGCAGGCCGACATCCTCGCCTTTGCCTGCACGTTCGTCGACCGCGTTCTGCGCCAACGCCAGCCGCGATTCCAGGCTCGTCACTTGCGCACGCAACGACTCGGCTTCGCCCGCTTGCCGCCGCGCACGATCCAATGCCTTTTCGAGCTCAGCCACCCGCTCGGAGCTTTCAACCTTGGCCGGCCGCGTTTCGGCATCGGCAAGGCGCAGTTTCAGCGCGCGAGATTCGCCGGCCAGCTGCTGCGCCGCCGCGAGCCTTGCTTCCGTCTCGCTCAACCGCGACCGTAACTCCGCCGCCTCTGCCACTGCCTTCGCAGCGACAGCTTCACCCGCCGCGTCTTGGCGCGTTGTCGTAATCGCACGGCGAAGCGCGACTTCCGCCTCGCCCAGCTTGTCTTGCAAATCGGCAACGCGTGAGCGCAGCGCGTCGGTCTCGCGCGCAGCCGAGATCCCAGTCGAGAGCCGTCCCTCAAGCTCCGCAATGCGCGCCTGCAGAACCTTCGTCGCTTCGCTGGCTCTCCCGGCGCCCGCGAGCTGCGCTTCCAGTTCGCCGATGCGCTGGTTAAGCGCCTTCGTCTGCGCGCTCGCCTCCGAACGAATCTGGTTGGCGCCCGCAAGCTGCGCATCCAACTCGGAGATTCGCGCCTGCAGCACGCGGCTCTGCTCGTTCGCGCGGTCGTTGCCGACAGCTTGGAAGCCCTTCTCCAACTCGCCGATCCGCGTGGACAAGAATTTCGTTTGCTCAAGCGCCCGTTCCCGTGCCTGCGCCGACGTCGCCAACTGCGCCTCAAGGTCGCTGATCCGCGTCTGCAGCACCTTGAAATCGCCGCCGCCCTTCGCGCCCGCCGTCGCCAACTGACGTTCGAGTTCGCTCACGCGCGACGAAAGCATTTTGGCCTGATCGAGCGCCCGCTCGCGACCTTTGGCTGCGTCCGCAAGCTGGCTCTCCAGCTCGGCCGACCGCTTTCGCATCGTGTCGGTCGGCGCGACATGCGCTTCCGTGAGTGTCAGCTGCGGCGACGAGGCCAGCGCCTCGGCCTTCGCCTGATACTCGTCCCACTTCGCCCGCGCTTCGAGGTAGCGTTGACGGAACCCGTCGACATCGTTGCGCAGCCGCTCGCGCTCGTCGCCAGCGCGCTTTTCGTTCGCCCGCGCCGCATCAAGCTCACGCTCCAGCTGCGAGATGCGGCTGGTCATCTCCTCGCGCGCCGCGACGCGCGAAGCGCGAACACCCTGCGGCAACCCCTCAAGGTCGGTGACCCGGCTGCGAAAGTCTTCGACGTCTTTGTTCAGCGCGATCGTGCGCGAGCGCTCTTCGCGCAGCTCATCTTCAACTTGTGTATGGCGCTGCGCCTTCTGGTCTCGCGACAACGCAAAGCCGACCGCCATCCCGATCAGCCATGCGATCAGGAGGAACAACCAGGTCTGGACGATCAAATAGAACATGGGTTTTTTGCGTCCGGTTCCCTAAGGCACGATCGAAACTTCGGCCCGGCGATTGCG
>JANNEL010000323.1:0-6549 GCA_031378595.1 Alphaproteobacteria bacterium | reverse complement strand
CCCATGGAGGCGTGCGACACGTCCATCGCGAGAGCGTTAAGGAAGTACCCGGCGACCGCGAGTGCACCGCCGGCGGCCAGCGCGATCAACGAGGCGCGAAAACTAACCAGGCGAAAACTATCGAGCTGATCCAGCAGGAACAGAAACGCCAGCGTCGGCAAAAGCGCGATCGGTGCTTCGAGCAGAAAGGGAAGGGACAAGTGTTACGCCGCCGCTGACAATGCGCTGTCTTACATGATCTTCAGCGAGATCAACCATTCTTCGTCCCGCTTCGACCAATCCTCGATTCCAGCGGCATAACCGACGGAGAACGTCATGGGCAACCGGTGGGCGAGGGTAAAGTTAAAGTCGACCTGCGCCCCGGCGTTCCCCAATGTGCGCTCGGTCGCAAGACCTGGGTCTGCGAACAGCACGCTGCCGAACACGGCCGGTCTGATCGAGGCGAGATAGATGCTGGGCGTGCCCACATCTTCAAAGCGAACCGGCGGCAAATTCCATTCGACAACCGACTTCGCAAAGCTGCGAGCTGCCACCTCGTCGATCTCGAAGCCCGGCAACGTGTCGTACTCGCGGTAACGCTTCACCTCTTTGTCGTCGACATAGTTGTTCTTGAACCCGCCGAAATAATAAGGCGTCAGCGGATTGTTGCGGTCGCCGCCTGTGATGCCGGCCGAAGAATAAAGCCAAAGGGACGAATGGGCCCAACCGACGGGGAACCCGAAATCAAAGCCGACGCGCGCGCGCGGAAAGAACGCGCTGTCCGCGAATTCCGAACCCCAAACGGCCTCCCACTCATAACCCTTCTCGTGGTCGACCGCGCCGAGCGACTTGTTCGTATCCTTGTAGTCCATCTTGAATTCGAACGTGCCGATTTCCGACGCGCTTGGCTGGACGTTTTGATTGCCGGGCAACGTGTCGAGCCCGATGTAGTAACCGACGTCCGCTGTGAAGTTCATCTCGATCGGCGGATCGTAGATCAGCGGCCAGCGGTAGCCCGCAAGGAACGCGTCACCCTTGCGGCTGCGCTCCGTCGGGCCGAAGAGGTCATAGAAGTCCGCGTCGTTGTGCCAATAGCGCAGGTAGCCGTTGACGGTTCGATACTCGATGTTGAGATGAAACCGCTCGGACCCTTTCAGCGCTTCGGTCGGCGAATAGGACGCCGTCGCATAAAGCTTCGCAAACTGCAGCCTATCCTCCAGCATCAGGTGCCAGCCGAAGGTGCCATAGCCCTTGTACCCCTGAGCGATCGGATACGTAGCGCCGATCCCGATCTCTTCAGAGGGAATGTACTTGCCGCGCCCGGTGGTCTTCTCATCGAGTTTGACTTTCGAGGGCGAGCCGACGGCCCACGTCTTCAGAATCGGATGCTTGGTAATGACCTCGTTGCCAAGGAATTTGACCGCACTCAAATCGGCCAGCGGCTTTGCATCGATTTGAACCGGCGAAAATCCCTGACCCGTGTACTCAAGCACGATCAGCGAGCCGTCGTCGCGAATGATCGGCCGGAAGAATCCGGTCTCCGCATTCGACATCGCGTCGACCTTGGCCGTCGCCAGATCGAAGCGATAGATGTTCGAGACGCCCGTGTAATACGAGCTGCCGTAAAGCGAACGCCCGTCCGGCGAAAACACAAACCCCTCCGGCACAGCTGAGCCGAAATTGTAAGTCGCCGTCTCTTGCGGCTTGTCGCCCTCCATATCGGCGAGCTTGAAGACGCTCAGCGTCTGCGCGCCGTTGATCTTCGACATCGACATCGAAATGAGCTGTCCGTCCGGCGAAATGTCGAGGTCGAACGGCACTTCGCCGTAGGCCCACGTGTGCACCTGCGTCCACTTCTCGTAAGGCGCATCCATCCGAACCAGCGTCACAAACCCGTTCAGATGGCGAAGGCCCCAAAGCGTGCGGTCCGCGCGGTTGAAGACGAGATCGCCGATGCGCCCGTCTTTGATCAGCATTTTCGTTTCGCCGGACCCGATGTCGATCTGCATGACGTCGCGAAATGCGTTGTTGTCGGTCGTGTACCAGGCGGTGTTCGTCGAAGGATCGTACGCAAGCGAGGTCACGCGGTAGTGCATCGGCCCTTTGATATCGACAAGCCTTCGCACCACGCCGGTCTTGAGTGAAAGCTCACCCACATGCGCGATCACGCCGGGATAGCGAAAGGCGCCGACGAGCGTTTCTTTCGATGCGTTGTAGTAAAGCCTGGAAACCGAGCCGAGCGCTTGCGGCGTGTACCGCTTCACCGGCGTCAGCGGATGCTCCCGCACGGACTGCAGCGCCGCCGTCTGAAACGTGTGTTCCCACGCGATCCAATCCGCCCACGCGTCGTCGAGCGGTTTGCCGAAAACGCGCTCGAATTGGTTCGAATAATAGCCGTCGCTGTCCGGTCCGCGCTTCAACCACTCGACCATCTTCTCCGGCGAATAGGTGAGCGCCAGATAGCTCATGAACCGCGTGCCATAGAGATAGGCGTTCACACCCACCTGAAAGTCGACCGAGGATCCCTCCGCTTCGAGCCCCAGCGGCGAATAGAAATGCGCGTTGTCCCGAACCATCGCGCGGAACACCATCTCGTCATAGGCGCCTTGCGCGCGGCCGAGCCCGCCGGCCATCCACGTCTCCATAAAGACGGCGCTGCCCTCCAGATACCAGCGCGGGGCGTTCACGCGCGGCGTGGCCAGATAGTTGTAGAGGATGGATTCCGGATGCTCGTTCATGGGCATCGGCTTGCCCATGAAAAGATTGCGCCAGAACGCATCCTGATCGTTCCACACGTCCATCGTGGCGACATGCACGAGTTCGTGGTTCATCAAGATGTAGATACGCTCGCCGCCCGACATCGTCTCGAACGCTTGGCTTAAGGGGGCGACATCGATCAGAAGCGCATTGTTCGGCGATGAGCGCGCGGCCGCGTTACCGCTATCCGTGAAGTCTTTGAGCAGAAGCGTGACCTTCTCCCACGGCTTCCATTCGAAGATGCGCTTCTGAAATTCGATCGAATTCAGCGCCGCCCGCGCGGCATAGGGCGTGAGATACGTCTGCGGCGGATCGAAATAGAGAAGGTCGAGATCCTCGGTTTCGAGACGATCAAGTTCGATTTCGTCGGCGCGCAAATTGCCCACGAATGCGCACAACGCGAACAGGCACAGCAAAGCTGCGCGCATTTCGTCCCCCGAATCACTTGCCGAGAAAGTTTGCGAGGGGCTGTCCCAAAACGAAAGCCGCCCGGAGGGTCCGGGCGGCTTGCAGTATTAACGAATCAGGCGGGTGTGGCTATTGCCGCAACGCAGCCTGGAAGTTTGCGTCGTTCAAAGCCGCGGCAAACGCTGCATTCGAGATCAAGGCCGAAAAGGCGGCCTGGTGACCCAAAGCTTCGAATTGCGCCGCGTGCTTGGCCATAGCGTCGAGCGCGCTCTGGTTGGCCGCGAACTTCGAGAACGCATCCGCATTCGAAGCGATCGCGTTCAGAGCCTGGTTGTTGGCCTCAAACGCGGACCGTGCGTTCGCGTCGGCAGCCAACGCATCGAAAGCCGCCGCATTGGACGCGATTGCCGCAAGCGCCGCCGGGTGACGACCGAACGCCTCAAACGCCTTGTTCTTCGCCATCGCGTCGAAGGCTTGCACGTTGCCGAGCGCCGACAGCGCGTTGGCGTCTGCCGCCAACTTCTGGAACGCCGCCGCATTGTCGGCCAACGCAGCAAATGCCTGCGGGTCGGCCTTCAGCGACTTCATTGCGTTGGCATCCGATGCGAGCTTGCTAAACGCCGCTGCATCGCTTGCCATTGCATCGGTACCCTTCAGGGCCCCCGCTTCGAACGCCTTCAGATCCTTGGCAAAGACCGCAAACGACGCGGCATTGTTCGCCATCACCTCGAACGCCTTGGGGTGGTGCGCCAGCGCGTCGAATGCCTGTGCATGGCTGGCGAACGCCGCGAGCGCTGCCGGATGCCGTCCAAATGCCTCGAAAGCCTTCGCGTTTCGTGCCATCGCGTCAATTGCATTCGCGTCGAAAGCTTGGCGCAAATTCGCGTCAGCGCCGTTGGCGTCAAACGCTTTCTGCTTTGCGTTGGCATCCGCGCCGTTGGCGTCAAGTGCTTTCTGCTTTGCGTTGGCATCCGCGCCGTTGGCGTCAAACGCCTTCTGCTTTGCATTGGCATCTGCGCCGTTGGCGTCAAATGCTTTCTGCTTCGCGTTCGCATCCGCGCCGTTGGCGTCGAACGCTTTCTGCTTTGCATTCGCGTCGAACAACTTCGAGAACGCTTCTGCGTTGTTCGCAATCGCTGCCAAGGCTTTCGGATGGTGCGACAGTGCCTCGAACGCTTTCGAGTTCTGCGCCAGCGCTTCCAGTGCCTTCGGGTACGCGGCAAGAACCGCAAACCCTGGATCGGAGATCAGCTGGCGGAAGGACGCGTCTTTGACCATCAGCTCGAATGCATCGGTCTGCATCAACTGCGCGACGCTTTGGTCGCCGAGCTGAACGTCGGCACTGTCGACCTGCGGCGCCTGATAGCGGGCAGCCGGAACGATCGTACCGGCCGTCTGATCGCTCGACGGCGGATAGACCCCGGTGACATAAAGCGCGCCCGCTGCTAGCGCGACCATTGCAGCGCCGGCCGCCAGAAATTTCTTGTTTTCGAGAATGTTCACTGCGTGAGGGCCTCCCTGCCCGAATACTTGGGCGAAAGGTGGGGTCGGGGGGCCAACAAGGTCAATGGTACACTTGTCACAAGAGTCGGGTTCGCATCGCCGCCTGATCTTGGTGCAGCGCGGAATCGCGCCCGTTTCCGGCCTTCGTGTCCCCAAGAGGGCAAACCCTTCCCACGCCGCGCGGCATTCGCCATAAGGGCGCCGGTCCAAGGTAATGGTGGCAATGACATGCGGTTTCTTCTCCTTCTGGCGGCGTTCGGCCTCGCTTCGTGTGCATCCGTGAAGGCGGAAGGCGACGATCCCTACCTCTGGCTCGAAGACGTGCACGGCGCCCGTGCGCTCGAGTGGGTGAAGGCCGAGAACGCCAAGTCGCAAGCGCGCCTCGACGGCGACAAGCGCTTCGCGGCCTACCGCAGCGATGCGCTGGCAATCCTGACCGCCAAGGATCGTCTGGCCTATCCCGAATTCCGCGCCGACGGCGTCGACAGCATCTGGCAAGACGACACGCATCCCCACGGTCTCTGGCGCGAAGCCACCACCGCGTCTTACCGGGCCGACAAGGCGCGCTGGCAAACCGTGCTCGACCTCGACGCACTGTCGAAAGCCGAAGGCAAGAATTGGTTCTGGAAGGGCGCCGACTGCCTCGCCCCCGCCGATCGTTTCTGCCTCCTCAGCCTCTCCGACGGCGGCGGCGACGCGGTCGAGATCCGCGAATTCGACGCGACGACGAAGACGTTCGTGAAGGACGGCTTCCACCTCGATCGAGCCAAGCAGAACCTCGAATGGGTCGACCGCGACACGCTGCTCGTCGCCCGCCCAACCTCCGACGCCGACACGACGGAGTCCGGCTACGCCTTCACGATCAAAGAACTGAAGCGCGGCCAAGCTTGGGGCCAGGCGAAAGAAGTCTTCCGCGGCGAACGCAAAGACACGCTCGTGGCCGCCCGCGTTCTGCGCGACGCAGACGGCAATTTGCGCGCGCGGATAGCCGAACGCCGCGTAGGGTTCTTTGAAGCGGAGTATTTTCTACTGGGCACCGACGCACCGGTGAAGCTACCTGTGCCGCAAAAATCCACTCTGCGCGGTTACGTGGACGGGTATTTGATCTTCTCGCTGCAAGAACAATTCGGCGATTTCAAATCGGGCGCACTGATTGCCCTGAAGTTGCAATGGAAGGGCGGCGTGTCAGTGCCCCCCGGTAAGCTCGGCTATACGCTGGCCGTGGAGGATGTAACTGAGGACTTCTCGACGAGTCTGATCATGCAGCCGAGCGCCAGCCAAACGATCGACGGGGTCTACATCACCCGCAACCACGTGGTTGTTCAGCTACTCGACAACGTGAAGGGCGCCATTGAAGTGTATGCGCGCGACGCCGGCGCCTGGCACGGCAAACGGCTGAAGCTGCCAAAGGACTCGCAGCTCATCGTGCGCGCGAGCCAAAGGTCCGGTTCGTTGTTGTTCGTGACGTCGGAAAGCTTCCTTGAGCCGACGAAGCTCTGGTGGGCCGACGCTGCGACGCAGAAGGTGGGCGCCATCCGCGCGTTGCCCGCGCGCTTCAACGCCGCGACGCACGTCGTCGAACAAGACTGGGCGACCTCGCGCGACGGCACGAAGATCCCATACTTCCTCGTGCGTCCGAAAAAGATGAAGGCCGACGGTTCGACCGCGACGCTGCTTTACGGCTACGGCGGCTTCCTGGTTTCGAAGCCGCCAGTCTATCTGCCCGAGATGGGCAAGCTCTGGCTTGAGCACGGCGGCGCTTACGTGATCGCAAACATCCGCGGCGGCGGCGAGTTCGGCCCGGCGTGGCACCAATCGGCGCTGCGCGAACATCGTCAGCGCGCGTTCGACGACTTCGCAGCCGTCGCCGAAGACCTGATCGCCAAGAAAGTCACGAGCCCG
>JANNEL010000679.1:0-3797 GCA_031378595.1 Alphaproteobacteria bacterium | reverse complement strand
TTCAATTTCGTGTTCGAGAACCAACTTGAGAAGCTGCAGAACGCCGATCGCTTCTACTACTTGGAGCGGAACGACGGTTTGAACTTCCGGACCGAATTGGAGAACAACTCGTTCTCACGGCTGATCATGGCCAACACCGACGCGACGCATCTGCCGAACATCATCTTCAAGACGCCGACCTGGCAGTTGGAGGTCGATCAGAACCTGCAGTATACCGGCTTGGGCGTGGACGGCAGCGACGACCCGACGGGCGGCGACCCGTTGGTGCCGCTGGTTATTCGCGACAACCCCGATACGGTTGGCCTCGACACCAACTACCTGCATTACACCGGGCCCGATCACGTGGTGCTCGGCGGCACGGCGGATGACGACATCATCATCAGCAGCGAGGGCGACGACACAATCTACGGTGACGGCGGCAACGACAACCTCGAAGGTGGCTACGGAAACGATTTCATCGTAGGCGGCGACGGAGACGACATCATCACCGACATCGGTGGTGACGACACCATCCACGGCGAAGGCGGAAACGACGTCATCCACTCCGGCAATGGCCTCAATCTGATCCTGGGTGGCTTCGGTCAGGACTTCATCGTCACCGGAAACGATTCGTCGGAAGTCTTCGGCGGATTGGGCAACGACTTCATCCTTGGAAGCCCGGCCGACGAACAACTCGCGGGCAACGAAGGCGACGACTGGATCGAGAGAGGGACCTCCGATGGCGCGCCCGGCGACAGTTTCGATCCGAACGGCCTCGACCTGATCGGCGGCAACGACCTCTTCATCGGCACCGGTGGACCCGACCGGTTCATGGGTGAAGGCGGCGACGACGTCATGTTCGGCAACGGCGGTCCCGCCGATCGCTATTTGGGCTCGTCCGGTTTCGACTGGGCGGGGTTCAAGGACGATCCGCTTGGCGTGTCCATGGATCTGGGGCGCAAGATCGACGTGGCGGCACCGCTTCCGGAAATTGCCACGACATTGGCGCGATTCCGCGAGGTCGAAGGCCTTTCGGGCTCGCACCACAGCGATATCCTGCGCGGCGACGACTCCGACGCGACCGCGATTGCGGCCGCAGGCGCGCAAGGTAGCGTGCTGACCAGGTTCAACCTGATCGACGGCTTGCGGTCCTTTGTCGGTACGGCCGGTAACGGCGCCGACGGCATCGCCGGTACGGCCGACGACAGCTTCGGCGCCGGCAACATCATTCTTGGCGGCGGCGGCAGCGACTTTGTCCAAGGCGGTGGCGGCGACGACCTGATCGACGGCGACAAGTGGCTGAACGTGCGCATCAGCGTGCGTGCAAATCACAACGGCACCGGCGCCGAGATCGATTCTTATGACAGCATGATCCCGCTGGTGCCGCTGATGCTGAACGGCACATACAACCCGGGGCAGCTCGTCGCCGTCCGGGAAATCTTGACGGACGCGCCCGACGCCTTGCATCCGGGCCAATCGTTCGACACGGCCTTCTTCTCCGGCGTGCGCGACGACTACACAATTACGGTGAACGACAACGGCACGGCCCTGGATTTCAGCGACGATGTCGTCACGGTCGTCGACAACGTGGCCGGCCGCGACGGCACCGACAGGCTAACTCATGTCGAGCGGTTGCAATTCTCCGATCAAAAGGTCGTGCTTGTTCCAGGCTTGAACGCCGAGCCGGTGGGCGCAGCTGTGATGCTCGACGCGATCACGGGCACGCCGACGACGACACCAACCGAGGGGCAAACGCTGCGCGCTTCGATCGCCGGTGTCACGGACGCGAACAATGTCAGCACGGGCGGTGCCGTCACCGGCCCCGTCACCTTCACGTGGCAGGTCGAACTGGTTGCGGGAAGCGGTGTCTTCACGGACATCGGCATTGCGCTGGGCGCCGGATTGGGAACTGCCTTCGGGCCCACCTTCACGGTGAGTGCCGCAGAAGTGGGACTGAATATCCGCGTCAAAGCTGTCTACCAAGACGAGCAAGGAACCTTGGAACCGGTGTTCTCCGCACCGTCCGATCCGGTCATCAACGTCAACTTCGCGCCTGTCGGAACGGTGTTGATAAGCGACACCACGCCGACGGAGGATGAATTCCTTACGGCGGTCAGAGCGTTCACGGATGCGGACGGGCTCACGTTGGCGGTGTTCGCCTACCAGTGGCAAGAGTCGGCTGACGGCATCGCGTGGTCGGACATACCGGCGGGCATTTTGCCCACGTTCCTGCCAGACGACGCGCAGGTCGATATGCAATTGCGCGTGGTCGTCTCGTACACGGACGACCAGGGTACGGCAGAGACGGTAACTTCGGCCGCAACGGCAGCGGTCGCGAACGTCAACGACGTGCCGTTCCCGGCGACCGACGCGGCGTTCTTCGACGCGCCGCCGGCCGAAGGATCTCCGGTCACTGTGATCCCAAGCTTCAGCGACAACGACGGCTTGCCGGCGATACTGAACTACGAGTGGCAAGAATCGACCGACGGCTTGGCGTGGACCCCGATCTCGGGTGCGCCGGATAGTCCCTCGTTCACACCCGGCTTCTCGCTCATCGGCCATCAGCTGCGGGTCCAAATCAGCTACACCGACCTGCACGGAACGGCCGAGGTCGTGTTCTCGGAAGTCTCGGTTCCGGTTCTCGAAACGAACGCAGCGCCGGTCGGCAACATCCTGATCAGCGACACGACGCCGACCGAGACGCAGACGTTGACGGCGACGCCGAACTTCACCGACGCGGACGGCGTACCGGCAACGCTCAACTATCAATGGCAGCAGTTCGACGGAACGAACTGGAACAACATTGCGGGTGCGACCAACAATACGTTCACGCCAGCGCAGGCGCAGGTGAACAGCCAGTTGCGCGTCATGGTCACCTATACGGACCTCGGCGGGCACCTCGAAACCGTGCTCTCCGACGCGACGATCGTCACGGGCGACTTCATCAACGACGGCAACGCTGGCGCGGCGCTGACCGGAACCGAAGGTCAAGACATCATCTTCGGCAACGGCGGTGCGGACGTCTTGACGGGCCTGGGCGAGGACGACCTGCTCAACGGCGGCGCCGGCGGCGACATCCTCGACGGCGGTACCGGCAACGACACGCTCACGGGCGGCACCGGCGCCGACATCGTGAACGCGGGCGACGGCAATGACACGATCGTCTACGCGGTTGGCGACGGCGCCGACACGACGGACGGCGGCGCAGGCACCGACACGATGAACATCGTCGGCGCGGCGCCTCCGAATACGCTGAACGTTGTGTTCGACGGAACGACGATCGTCGAAGTCGGCGGCGGCACGGTCAGCAACGTCGAGACGTTCAACGTCGATCTGGGGGCTGGCAACAACACGCTGAGCTACGATCCGCCGGGTGGCGCAAACACGACGGCGAACGTGGTGGTGAACCTGGCCGCCGGAACGGCATCGGGCTTTGCCTCCGTCCTCAACGTGCAAAACGCGACCGGCGGCTCGGGGAACGACCAGTTCACCGGCAACGCGGCCTCGAACACGTTCAACGGCGGTGCGGGCAACGACACGTTCTTCGCCACGGTTGGCGACGGCAACGACACCTACAACGGCGGCGGCGGCACAGACACGTACAACCTCTCCGCGACCGTCGCGGCGGCAACGATCACGCTGGTGGCAGCGTCCAGCGCGCAGATCGGGTCCGACGTGTTGTCGGGCATCGAAAACTTCATCGGCAGCCAGGGCAACGACACGATCACCGTGAACGGCGGCGTCAACGTCATCGACGGCCAAGGCGGCAACGACACGATCCACGCCGGCGGCGGCGCGGATACGGTCTTGGGCGGTGC
>JANNEL010000665.1:0-3558 GCA_031378595.1 Alphaproteobacteria bacterium | reverse complement strand
CGATCTCGCTGTCGAGAGCCCCGAATATGTCGAGGAGTTGGTGACGCACCACGTGGGCGGGTTGCTCAAGATCGCGCCGGAGCACACCGAAGACGGCCCGCTCGCGAAGATGATGAAGCCCGGCATCGGCAGCTACGACCGCTTCAAAGTGATGTTCGACGCGGCGGCAAAGAAAGCCGGCAAGAAATACTACCTCATCCCGTATTTCATCGCGGCCCACCCGGGCACGACGGATGAAGACATGCTGCAGCTTGCCGTGTGGCTCAAGAAAAACGGCTTCAAGGCCGACCAAGTGCAAACCTTCTTACCATCGCCGATGGCAAGCGCGACTGCGATGTATCACAGCGGCGTCAATACGCTGCGCGGTGTCCGCCGCGGCGCGAGCGAACGGGTGGCGAGCGTGACGGGCTTGCGCCAACGGCGCCTGCACAAAGCCTTCCTCCGCTACCACGATCCGGAAAACTGGCCCGTCTTGCGCGAAGCGCTGAAGGCGATGGGCCGCACCGATTTGATCGGCGCCGGCAAACATCACCTCGTCCCCGCAACGCAGCCGAGCGGGTTCGTTCCCAAAAGCGCACCGGGTCAGAAGTTCACGACGAAGGGTGTGTTTCCGCGAACCGGGAAAGCTCGATAAGGCGCTTCTTTCGGATAGAATAGAGACGTGACCAACCGTCATCTCAACCGGCAAGCGCCGCCTCGGACCGCGGGCGTCCCGCCCGCTCGTTGCAGCATCGCCGCCGCCACAGCGTTTATGACATGTCCCCGGAATACCGACAGAGTCAAATGTCGAAGTGGCTCAGGATGGCAGAAGAATGCTCGCGAAGCGCGGGCCAAGCGGACCAGTGGTTCAACAGGGCGCGATACGTCAGACTGTAGAATGCGACTTCAGCGCCAGCGATGCCGGTCGAAAAGGCATCGACTTCTCTACGGTGCGCTGCGATGTCCGCGCGCGCGATGCTCCTGCCGTCAGGATACGCTGCCGGTTCGGCGTAGAGATAGCAAAGAACTGGCTTCTTGTTTCGTTTCCGTGCCTGCGTTCGAAGGCCGAAAGCGTGTTTGACAAGTTGTGCGGCACCTACGAACAGAAACGGTCTCCCAGCTTTGAGAAATGCAGGGACAGCTTACCTATTCCCCAGCCTTCAGTGCCGTCGTGCTGACGTGCAATGCCGGATAGACAAGCGACGTCGCTGACGCGCCGAACGGTGTCGAAGTCTGCACCGCATAGGCGCTCGCCGTGGGGTGCGCGTGTTGCAGGATGAACTGCTTCTTGACGTCGGCAACCCAATACTCGACCAGGCCGGCTTTGGCATAGTCCTCTCGTTTTTCGCCAAGGTCGTCTGTCAGCGTTGTATCGGAAACCTCCACGATGAGGCGAACGGCGTGCGCCGGTATCGCACCGCTAAGGTCGCCTTGAGCGGCGGTCCGATCCCAAACGATAATGTCCGGGAGCGGCTGGAAGCCTTCGCCGAAGTTCACGGAGGTTTCCTGATCGACAATCCAATCAAGTTTTGCGGCTTGCAGTGCGGCATCGAGCGCTTTCGCGAGCAATCGTTTGACCGTGCTGTGGGGCACGTATTGCGGATTCATTTTGACGATTTGCCCCCGCCTAAGCTCGACCCGCGCGCGGCCAAAGGCGCCGGAACGCACGAGGCGCTCGAACTCGGCGGTGCTAAAGCGGCCAGCTTCGCGATGAGCGATGTTCATGCGTGCAGGATATGGCGCTTTGGGTGTCAGCGCCAAGCGCCCGTCGAGCCAACGGGAAAGGCTTGCCCCGAACTTGTTGTTGCGAATGATTTGCAATAAGCTCTCGTGCATGAAGCTGAACGAACTTAAGCCAGGCCGGGTCGCGCATGTTCGCGGTGTCGATGCGGCGTCGACGGAGCTTGAGGCGAAGCTGCGCGAAGTCGGTTTCTCCGAGGGCGATGAAGTTGAAATGCTGAACCATGGGCCGTTCGGCGGACTGACGTTGGCCGTTCGGCTCAATCGCACGATCATTGCGTTGCGCGGACCGGAAGCGGCGCTGGTCGAGGTGGAGCCGGTATGAGCGCGTTTCGCCTGGCGCTGGTTGGTGCGCCGAACTCGGGCAAGTCGACGCTGTTCAATGGGCTCACCGGGGGGCGCGCGAAGGTTGCGAACTATGCGGGCGTGACGGTCGAGCGGCGGAGCGGCACGTTCGCGACGCCTGGCGGGCGCTCTGTCGAGTTGATCGATCTGCCGGGTATCTATGGTTTGTCCGCGCGCTCGATGGACGAGCGGATTGCGGTTGGTGTGATCAGCGGCAGGGGGGCCCAAGAGCAACCGCCCGATGCGCTGCTTGTGCTTGTCGATGCTGCGGACTTGCGGACGCATTTGCATTTGGCGCTGCAGCTGAAAACGCTCGGGCGGCCGATGTTGCTCGTGTTGAACATGATCGACTTGGCCGAACGTGACGGCGTGAAGATCGACGTCGCGAAGCTGGAAGAGCGGCTCGGTGTTCCGGTCGTGACGACCTGTGCTACGCGTAAGGCGGGGCGGGCGGCGTTGCTCGCCCGGCTCGACGATTTGGTCGCGGTGACACCTACAGCCGCGGACGGACATATAGCCGACTTGCGTTCCGTGCAGCGCGAAGCGCGTGCGATTGCGCGCGAAGTTATCCTCGCCGAACCTGCGATGAACAAGTTGACGCGGGCCGTCGATCGCGTGGTGCTGCATCCGGTTGCCGGCCTCTTCATCCTTGTCGCTATTCTGTTTCTGATGTTCCAGGCGGTGTTCACGTGGGCGGTTGCGCCGATGGATGCCATCGAGGCCGGGATCGGCGCCTTCGGGGCGTGGGTCGGGGCAACACTCGGCGACGGATGGATGAAGAGCCTGCTTGTCGACGGTGTGATTGCAGGCGTGGGAAGCGTCGTCGTGTTTCTTCCGCAGATCGTCATCCTCTTCGCATTCATCTTGGCGCTTGAGGCATCCGGCTATATGGCGCGGGCGGCGTTCTTGATGGACGAGCTAATGCTGCGCGTCGGTTTGAACGGGGGGTCGTTAATTCCGTTGCTCTCGTTTTTTGCCTGCGCGAGCCCGGGCATGATGTCGGCGCGGACGATCGAGAACGAGAACGACCGGCTGACGACGATCCTTGTGGCGCCGTTGATGGCGTGGTCGGCGCGCCTGCCGGTGTACACGTTGATTATCGCGGCGTTCATTCCCTCGAGGTCGGTCGGGCTCTTCAACTTGCAAGGGCTTGTGATGTTTGCGCTCTACATCGTGGGCGTGATCAGCGCGATCATCGTTGCGTTTTTGCTGAAGCGGACGCTAACGCAAGGGCGGCCCCAACCACTGCTCATGGAAATGCCGACTTACAAATTGCCCGATCCGCGCGACTTCTTTGTCAATCTTTGGATGCGCGCTTGGGCGTTCCTGAAGCGTGCGGGCATTTATATCTTCGTGTTCTCGGTGATCCTGTGGTTCCTGACGAAATTCCCAAGTTCCGCCGTGTCAATCCGCGAAAGTTATGCCGGCATGCTGGGCAGCTGGCTTGAGCCATTCCTCACGCCGATCGGCTTTAATCTTGAGATTACGATTGCG
>JANNEL010000640.1:0-1833 GCA_031378595.1 Alphaproteobacteria bacterium | reverse complement strand
CGGATCGGGCACCGATTCAGCGGCGGCCTTCGCAACCAATCCATCGACCGTAAGGCGCAAGCCTCCGACCGCTTCCTTGTGCTTCTTGTCGGACGCTTCCAGGCGCTGCGTCAGCGAGCGCATCGATTCTTCAACAAGGCTCGACGTTTCGTTCGTACGGCGGTCGGTGTCGTCGAAGCGACGGTTCAACGTCGTCATCGCTTGCGTGTGCTTCGCGTCTGACTCGTCGAGCCGCGCCGAAATCGACTTCAGAGCATTGCTGACCGTTGACACGGATTCCGCCGCGCGCCGCTCGCTATGCTCGAGCTTCGTCGTCAATGTCTCAAGCGTGGATTCTATCGCGTTGATCGGCCCCGCCACATGGCTGCTCGGATCGCCAACTTGGTCGATGCGCTCGTGCAGCGTGTCGACGGAGCGCTTGAGCGCCATGAAGGCTTCCGGCGGCGCACTCGCCTTCTGGATGGTTTGCGCGATACGTGCATCCATCGTCGAGAGTTGGCCGCGCATCTCGTCGAACATCGACGCGGAGCGCGCTTCCAGCGAGTCGAGCCGCGCCGAAACCCCGTTGCCGCTGGCGTTCGCCATCCCGCGCTCGGTCGCGTCGACGCGATTGCCAAGCTCGCGCATGAAGCGCGCCAGCTGAGTCATATCGTCCCGCGAGCGTTTATCGGTGTCGATGACACCGTGGCGAACCTCGGCGATCGACGCTTCAAGCCGCACCAGCGCGTCCTTGTGCGGGAAGTCGCCGCGCGATGTTTCCATCTCCGCAAGGCGCTTCTGCAAATGGTTCAGCGTGATCTCAAGCCGTGCGAACTGATCTTTCTGAGCGGAGTCGGGTTTGTTCGCCGCCTCCATTTCGACGAGCCGCTTCTGCAATTGCGTCAGCGCCGTTTCAAGACGCGACACGGATTCCTTGCCCGGCCACTCTGCGCGTCCGCTCTCGATATCGATCAAGCGCTTCTGCACGCTGCGCACGGTTGTCTCGAGGCTCTCGAACGCTGATCCCTGATCGCGCGCCGATTGCGCCAGCGCATCGGCAGCACTCGTGAACGCGACGTCGGCGAGCTGCTTCACGCGCTCATGCGCATCGATGCGATCCTGCATCGCAGCAACGGATTGGTTGACGGTCGCGATCGCCGTTTGCGCGCGACGCTCCGAACTTTCAAGCCGGTCGGCGAGATCGCGCAAGCCATGCGCCACGATCTGAAACTCGCCGCCGCGGATCTGAGAGTCGTACGACGGCTGCGGTTGCCGCTGAGGCTGAGCTTGATGCGGAAACGGCGCGTGCGGATTCAGCGGCTCATAAGGCTGCGGCTGCGCCTGTGCGTAACCTTGCGGATTACCCTGCGGGAACACTTGCGCATAACGCAGGCTCGGCGGCGGCGGTTGAAATTGCGGCTGCGGTTGCGGCCCATAGGTGCCGTCCCCAGGGACGAATTGCTGCTGTGGATATCCATGGCCCATGGCGCCGTTCGGACGCCCTTCGGTCATGATCAATTGGGTCAGGTAATCGCCGAGGCTTACGCCACTACGACGGGCGGCCAGCTGCGCCATTTCGCGCGCTTCTGCCTCAATCCCCTTCACATTCCACGGAACGCCGGGCCGCATCGAATCATTCCCCCGAAACACGGTTTTCACGTTAGGTATGCGGGTATCTTGTGTAAAGCTCACGCACCCGCACTACCCTTGGCGCTGTGGCTTTCATATCGTCGTTAACGATCGTTAACGCCCAGGTGGTTAACAAATGGTTAAAACGGCGTTGCGTCGAAGACTCACCGAAGGCGATTCGTGAGCGCTTTCGCATGCTTGTTGTGAACGTGAGTTGCACCTAGC
>JANNEL010000634.1:0-5926 GCA_031378595.1 Alphaproteobacteria bacterium | reverse complement strand
GCACAAACTCGCGATCGCAGCTTCGTTTCGCGGTTAGGCGGCTTGCCCCGCTGTGTCAGGTTGAGCTGCGAAGCTCAACCCAACGACAGTGCCGCCACCGTGATTGTTTCGGATCGTCATTTCACCCGAGATTTGTTGCGCGAGGGCGTGCATCAACCGAGCCCCCATGGAGGCGTCGGTCTCCAATTGATGGGCGTGAAGGCCGTCTCCGTCGTCCGCGATGATCAGATCCATCCGCCCGTTGCCGGCGGGTTGCAACGACACCGAGATATGGCCGCCAGCGTCCGAATGAATGTGACCGTAGGCGCTCGTCATCGCTTCGTTGACGAAGAGCATTAGCGGGATCGCAGTGTCGCCACTTACCTTGCACGGGCTGACAGCCACGCTAACGGTTAGGCTCGCGTGTGCTTCATCGGCGGCGCGTTGCACGTGCTCAATGGCTTCCGACAGCAGCGGCTTTAGATCGACGGCGCCGAAGAGATCGACCCTGTCGATCGCGCCGTAAGCAAGCGCCAGAGCGTTGATTCTTGCGCGCGCTTGGTCCATCGCCTCCCGCGCATCCGCGTCACGTAGACGATTAGACTGCAAGTTAAGAAGGCTCACGACGATTTGCAGCGTGTTCTTGACCCGGTGGTGAACCTCTTTGACCATCAAATCCTTTTGCGCCAGCGCCTCCTTGAGACTGCGATCCCGTTCTTGGACGGCAGTTGCCATATCCGAGAGTGCTGCGCCCAGTACTTGAAATTCGCGCGGAGCTTCGTTGAGCGCCTGCGGGCGTATCGCATAGTGGCCTTTGCCATATGCTGTCGCCATCCGGCCCAGCGTGTCGATCCACCGGACGACTAGACGATCCGTTGCCAGCCAGATGGCAAGCGAGGCGAGTAGGATCATCAGCACGGGCAATAGAAGGTCGACTGTAACGGACATGTAAGAAAGGCGTGTTAGCTCACTGTCGGGCATTGCAAATCCGACAAAATACTCTCGCCGGAATGCGGGTGCGATGGTGAGCGACCAGGGCTCGTCGCCGGGGCCGGTCGCGGGAATGATGGCACCGGCCCCCTTGGGAAAAGCGGCACCGCGCGCAAACACAGTTGGTGCGAGTTTGGGTGCGTTCGAGGCAACGATGGCGCCGTACCTGTCTAGAAGCGCAACGATGGAGCCACGTGGCAGACCCGGATCGCGCTCGTTCACCAGTGTCAGCCATTCGAGATCGATGGCTACGTTAAGCGTTCCGTCGAACGAGCCGTCGGCTGCTGTCAAGGGTAGCACGCCTGCAAAGACGTCCTTGCGCAATGCGTTGCTGTGGTGTGGTCCACTGACGAAAAACTCGCGCCTTATCAACGCCTCCTTCCACCAGGGAAACTTCGTGACGTCGATGGCTGAAGGTGGCAAGACCGCCGCGCAGAGTATTGCACCGTTAGCCGAAAGCCTTCCAAGGTTACCGAATGAAGTCAGGCCTCTTACGGAGTCCTGAAGCCGCCGTTGGCACGCATTCCTTCCGAAGCGAATGTCGCTCTCCTTGGCGAGCGTGAGGAGCAACTGCTCGGCAGCGACAAAGGCATTGCGTTCGTCAGTTGCGATCGACAACGCGCTTTGGCGCAGGGTCTGACGAGCATTTTGTTGATCTTCGCGAATTCGTTCTACACCTTGCCAGATGCTCAAGGCGGAGACGGGTAAGAGAGCGAGGCAGACGAGCGTCAAGAACCGGACGCCCAGACTCCGGTGCCAAGCGCCGGCATTGGCCGTCGTGGCGGCCATATTCACACCTGAAAGTATTTAGGAGACAAGCGGTCCAGTTCGCCCAAAATCTCGTCCACGGCGTCGCCGCGATCTTCGCGCAAGCCGAGGTGGGTCGCGGGCTTATCAAGAAGGTCTTGCAGCATACCGCGCGCGCGCGCCAAGCGGCTCTTGATCGTGCCCAAGGCACATCCGCAGATCGATGCAGCTTCCTCATACGAAAATCCACCGGCGCCGACCAGAATCAATACCTCGCGTTGTTCGTCAGAAAGCAGGCGCAGTGCGCGAGAGAGATCGGTGAGGTCGAGTTTTGCGCCTTGGTTGTCTTGCGCCACCAGTGCGTTTTCTGCGTCGCTGTCGTGCCACGGCTGCTGGCGCCAAGAGCGGCGGCGGTCCGAGTAGAATTGGTTGCGCAAGATCATGAACAGCCAGGCTTTCAAGTTCGTGCCCAACTGATAGGACCCGCGGCTCTGCCAGGCCTTGGCCAACGTCTCCTGGCACAAATCATCTGCATCTTCGCGATGACCGGCCAACGTGCGGGCAAAAGCGCGCAAGAACGGAATCAGCGCAATCATTTCGGCACGAAAGGCGGCATCCGCGATGCTTGCATCGCCGCCGTCTTGTTCTTGAGGATCGGGGTTGGCCATCGCTCCGCTACGGCTCGCGCTTGTGATCGATCTTTTCCAGCAACTCGAGAAACTCAGGCGGTACAGGCTCCTCCACGATCTCGTCGAATATCCGCTTTAGGCCCGCTCCGATTACGTCTTGCCGCGCTTTAAGATCAGCACTCGAGTTTTTCATGGATACATCCGATTTGTCCTTGAGACGCCGCACAGGTGGTGACCCGTCGGTGGCAGCTCGCGGGTCCGGTCCGGCCGCGACACCGGATGGTTCCGTGGTTTGTTGACCATCGGAATTGGTCTTTTTGACTAACGGACCGGACAGCGAAGGGTCCGCGGGCGTTAGATCCCCGCGCGGCTTATCTAGTTTATTCGTCATCAAGCACTACCAGGTTTGGTGCCTACACTTTAGGCGTTGTCCGGCGTCGTCGGTATTCAAAACGCCGGTTTCCATCAAAAGTTCCGCGTTCGGGAACTTTTTTTTGGATGGTGCGTTTTCCTTTAATCCGAAGCTCTGGAGAGACCAGCTCATGAGCCTTTCTGCCGCCATTGCCCCCCACCTTCCCTATCTCCGGCGCTATGCCCGGGCTCTAACGGGTTCCCAGGCGGGCGGGGATTCCTATGTCCGGGCGACGCTTGAGGCCATTTTGGCCAAGCCCGAGGCGTTTGAGTCCGATCTGCCGCCCCGAATTGCGCTCTACCGGGTGTTCCATGCCATTTGGGCCACGACAAATGGCGGCGACCGCAACACCGACGATGGGCGCGAGGCCTCCTCACCCGACGAGCGCTTGCAGGCCTTGTCACCGTCCAACCGCGAGGCCTTGCTGTTGAGTTCGCTCGAGGGCTTCAGCCGCGCTGAAACCGCTCGGATTTTGAACAAGACCGAGGCGGCGGTGGATGCGCAGATCGTCAAGACTCAGAAGGAAATCGAACTTCAGCTTGCCTCACGCGTGTTGATTATCGAAGACGAGCCCATCATCGCCCTCGACCTCGAATCCATCGTGAAAGACCTTGGTCATGAAGTCGTGGCGATCGCTGCGACGCGAGACGACGCTGTGCGCAAGGCGCTAACCCACAGGCCGGGACTGGTGCTTGCCGACGTACGACTGGCCGATGGAAGTTCCGGTATCGATGCTGTCTCCGAAATCCTCCGGAGCTTCGACGTCCCCGTGATTTTCATCACGGCCTATCCGGAACGTCTGTTGACCGGCGAGCGGCCGGAGCCGACCTACCTCATCACCAAGCCGTTTTTGACCGAGACCGTCATGGCGGCAGTAGGGCAGGCGCTGTTCTTTCATCCCGCCAAGCAGCAGGCAGCCTGAGGCCTGGCCGCAAGGAACATTGGGCATGCGGGTGCGTTTCCTGGCGGGACAGAGGTCTCGACAGGGGACGCATCATGAATTCGCTCTTGGTGAAGATGTCGGCGAGCTGTTGGCGTTGTTCGCCCGTAATTTGGGTACCGGATCAGGCGGCGGCCACCTGTTTTGGCTCGCACGACTTCGGGCGCTTGGACGCCGATTGAACCCGCGTAATTTGGGAGCACGCGCTGAACGCAACGTCGCTGGCCGAGTGGCGCCGCCGCTTTGTTGCCAATTGGGACCGTGCCAAACGGCTCTACGACGAACGCTTCTGCCGGATGTGGGAATTCTATTTGGCGGGGGCCGAAATGGCGTTCCGCTATCAGGGGCAAATGGTGTTTCAGATGCAGTTGGCAAAGCACGTCGATGCCCTGCCGGGCGTGCGCGACTATATGATGCCGGCGAGTACATCGGCATTCGTGGAGCACCTGGCGGCGGACGCGCGGTCATAGCGACCGCTTTCGAACCATGTCAAAGTCGGGAATCTTCTAGAAGGTCGACGGTCCGTTCTAAGGCGATGAGTCTTGTCGAAATCGTTGCGCAAGCTTCTGGCGCATTTGGGCCGATCCATCTGCCCATTTCGTGCAGCTCTTGTATTCGTTCGCGGAAGTGCGCGACGTGCTCTAGGCGTTCTTCGTGGCTCATCGGGATCATGTTGGACCCTTTTAACTGTGCGAACATGCGCATCGCGTTTTCCTCTACCAATCCCACTAAACGCGCGTCAGTTGGCTTTGTTCCACACGCTTTGCTCGCGTGGTGCAGGATCGCTTTCGTAGGCTGGGGTCTGTGATGGATCGTGGTTGCCCACTGGAACGCAAGCGCTCGCCGGGGCGTTAGGCCAATGCGAGGTTTCTCGCATTGGAGACGTTTTATGAATCGATTGATGATTTCGGCGGCGACGATTGCCTTGCTCGTCCCGTTTGGCGCTGCGTTTGGCGCAGCAGTTCCCAAGGAAAAACCTGTGCAGCAAAGCGCTGAGCCTACGGATACGATGTCGGAGGCATGGCGCGCTCTTCAAAATGGCGCCTATGACGCCTGGCAGGCGACGGTGCACACGTTCGACGAAATGACGCGGAAATCGCAGCAGGACTTGGTCGTTGCGACAGTGCTGCCAGGGGCCATTTCCGGCAAGCAATTGATCGGCACGCCGATTGAAAGCGTCAAAGAAGGGCGTGTCGGATCGATTGCGGATGTGGTTTTTGGCAACGACAACCACGTTGACGCGATCGTCGTCTCGGACGGCGGCTTCCTTGGGATCAATAACGCTCAAATTCCTGTGAAACCGGGTTTGATCTCGATTTCGCGGGAGAAGAACGGGACGCTACGAGCGCGCACCAACGTGACAGAGGCACAACTCGACAAAGCATCGGTTGGGGGCGCGTTTCTGACACGGATCGAAGCGATGAACGAGAGCTTCAAGGATTCGAAGATGAAGACTCTTTCACGGATCGTTGGCGCAAGCGTTGCCGGTCCGGGTGGCAAGACTGTGGGCACCGTCAATGACGTTCTGTTGTCACCTGTCGGCGACGCGCAATTCGCTTTGCTTTCGGTCGGCGGCACGATGGGTGTTGGGTCGAAACAAGTAGCGGTGAAGGCATCCACCCTACTTTTTACAAGTTCGGACCAACCGCTGAAGACGGAGATGACAGAGGCGCAACTGAAAGCGTTGGCGCCTGTTCGCGGCGTAATGGGAGCATCGGCGAGTAACTAAGGCGTTCCTAGGCGAGGGACGCCACCCCTCGCCTAGGATCTTATGCGTTTGCACCCCGGCTCAGAGTTTCCGAGGGCGTTGCCGGTTCCGATGGTACCGGGCGATCGATTGATAGAATTACGGAGTTGGACGGTGCCATGTTGAAGGCGCCAAACCCGAACAATGCAATAACGAAGAGAGCAAGTGCGCCGACGATGCATGCAATCATCTGCATGCCGTTGCTCTCGATGTTTCCAATGGCCATGAGACGGCTTCCTCGTGCGCGGGTGGGGCGGCTATGCGTGCGCAGCGGCGTCCAGTGGCAAACCGTGTTCGACTTTGGCGCCCGTGAAAGAGCGCGTCGTCGGTGCAGGGATGCCGCTTTCGAGAAATTCCTTCTTGAGGGTCTGCTTGCGCTCGGTTAGGCGCGCACCAAGTGCATCGAGATCGATGTCCGCCTTCTTCACTTGCGCGAAGAGACCGTCGGGTTGTTCTTCTTCCTTGACGTGATGCTTGATCAT
>JANNEL010000632.1:0-7214 GCA_031378595.1 Alphaproteobacteria bacterium | reverse complement strand
GGATCACATCGTCCGCCTTCGCATCGCCCACGACGGTGATCTCGATCGGCGCAGACGTCAGCACCGGCTTCAGCACACCTTCGACGTCGGTCATCTTCAAAGCCCTGACGTCCGCGATATTCGGAAACCGCCAGCGCGCATCGCCCGAGCGCAAAAGCGCACCGGTCTCGCGCTCCAAGACGCGGCTAGGACCTGACGAATATTGCTTCAGGAAGTTTTCCGCCGCGGCCTGCAATCGCTCCAGCCCGCCACTGCGGTAAGCGGGATCGGTCGTGAACGCCGCCAGCAGCTGAAGTTGCAGCAACAAGTCGCGTCCGTTCGTACCGCCCGACAATTCGAACGACTCTTCGTCCAGCGATAGCGAATCCGACACGATGCGCCCGGCCAACGCCTCTTCAAGCTCGTCGGCGGTCAACTGCTTCAACCCGCCCTCGCTAAACCCGAACGGCAGCGCCAGCGCCAACCCGATCTTGCTCTTCGGCAACTGAACGTAGCCACCCGCAAACCGCACGGTCACATAGACCGTATCCTTCTCGAACGTCGTCGATTTGACGTTCAACATCACGCCGTTCGCGAAGCGCACCGCTGTCGCGCCAACGTCCGCAATCTCGCGCCGCTCGGCGACCGAACCGGGGGTGCCGAACGCAACATATGGAAACGTCTTCGCGTCTTCCTTCGTAGAGAGCGCAACGGCCGCTTTCTCGCTTCCCGCGTACGCCGTCGCAATTGCAGCGTCGCCGCCGACGACCGGTTGGCTCGACGACAGGAAGATGACCGGCCCTTGGCCCCCCGCAACATCTCGCAAGCCCGCGAGCGCAGACTCTGGCGTCACGCCGGGCGCGATCTTTTCGAACCGCGCGAGTTGATCGACCGGCGCCGAGAAGACCGAGCGATCGTCGAACGACCCCGTCAACTGATCGGCCAGCGACTTCGTATCCCGCGTCGACTGCGTCGCCACCGCTTCTTCAAGCGAAGCGCGCCATTCCTTCACCTCGCGCGCAATCTCACTCGCGGTGAAACCGTGCTGCAACGCACGCCGGTATTCCTGCTCCACGGCGTTCAGGCCGCGCTGCCACTGGCCCGGCCGCGTCGAGACGGAAAAGCCTATCGTCTGCGATAGGCCACGCGAATTGCCCCATCCCGCGCCGGCCGATACGAACGGCGCATTGTCCGCGCGCGCAAGCCGCGCCAACCGCCGGTTCAACACCGCTAGCGCAACGCGCCGATGCAGGTTCCGCGCACGTAGCGCGACCGTGTCCATGGACTCGTCCGCAGGACGGAACCACGTCACCGTCAAACTCTCAGGCAAGTTCGGCTCGACATGCGAAACGGCCGTCAAGCCGCGCTCTTTGATCGGGCCTTGTTCGGGATCAGCGGGATCCGCCCCCTCGGCCTTCCAATCCGAAAACTTCGCTTTGATCTTCGCTTCGATCTCGGCCGGATCGAAATCGCCCGTCGCCACCAACACTGTGCGCTCCGGCCGATATAAGCGGGAATAGTAGTCAACGAGCAATTCGCGCGTCGCACCCTTAATGGTCTCGGCCGTCCCGATCGGCAGCCGCAGAGCCTGGCGCTGCCCTTCGTAGGACAAGCGCCAGCGGTCTACGTAAGCGCGATACTCCGGCGAGTTGCGCGTACGCAATTCGGAGAGCACGACGCCTTTCTCCCGCTCGATCGCGGCTGGATCGAGCGCAAGCCGGTCGCCGATCTCGCGAAAGAGCATAAGCCCCGTATCGACGAGGTCCGCGGTGTTCTTCGGTAGCTCGAGTTGGTAGACGGTTTCTTCCGTCGACGTGTATGCGTTCGTATCGGCGCCGAATGCCAAGCCCTTCCGCTGCAGCAACTTGACGAAGTCGCCCTCCGGCACGTTCTTCGAGCCGTTGAACGCCATGTGTTCCATGAAATGCGCAAGGCCTTGCTGCGCGTCGGTTTCCTGCAGAGCGCCCGAGGCAATACGGAACCTGAGTGAGATCGTGCCGGCAGGCTGGTTGTTGCGCATCAACGCATAACGCATGCCGTTCGGCAGAACGCCGAAGCGCACAGCGGGATCAGGCGCAATGTCGCTGATCTCATGCGGCCAGTACGTATAGTCCGGACGAGGGTCACCGGGCGGAGAGCTTGGAGCGGCCGAACCCGCTTGCGCACACGCGCCAAGAATCAGCGCAAACAAAAGCGCGCACGAACGCCGCACCAACTGCATCGGCTTAGTCCCCTTTTGGTCGCGCTCTTTTACGCGTCGAACATGATCACCGAGCGCGCCAATTCTCCGCGCTTCAATTCGTCAAAGGCTTCATTCACCTGTTCAAGCTTGATGCGGCGCGCGATCATCTCGTCGAGCTTCAGCTTGCCCGACATGTAGAAGTCTACGAGACGCGGCATGTCGACGGGAAAGCGGTTCGAACCCATGAGCGAACCTTGGATACGCTTCTCGCCCAAGAAGTCCGCACCATGCAGCTCTATGTTCACCCCGACCGGGATCATGCCGATGATGTTCGCCGTACCGCCGCGTCCCAGCATGCGAAACGCCTGCTCGGCCGTTTGCTTCAAACCGATCGCCTCGAACGAGTGATGCACGCCGCCCGACGTCATCTCGATCACCTGCTTGACCGGATCGCCGTCCTTGGGGTTCACGACATCGGTCGCGCCAAAATGCTTCGCAAGGTTCAGCTTCGACCCCTGCATATCGACCGCGATGATGCGCCCGGCGCCCGCAATCGCCGCACCGTTGATGCAAGCGAGGCCGACGCCGCCGCAGCCAATAACGACCACTGTCTCGCCCGCACGCACATTCGACGTGTGGATGACGGCGCCGACGCCGGTCATCACCGAACAACCGATCAGCGCCGCACGGTCGAGCGGCATGTCCTTGCGGATCTTTACGCAAGCATGCTCGTGGATCAGCATCTGCTCCGCGAACGACGACAGGTTCAAAAATTGGTTCATAGGGCCAGCGTCCTTCGCAAGCCGCGGTGCGTCGCCCTTCTGACGCTTCGTCTCGGGGCTGACGCAACGCGACATGTGCCCGGTCAGGCAATGCTCGCAATGACCGCAAAACGCCGAAAGGCATGTGATCACGTGATCGCCCACCTTCACGGTGCGAACTTCGCTCCCCACCTGTTCAACGACGCCAGCACTCTCGTGCCCCAAAACTGCGGGCAGCGGATAGGGATAAAGCCCGTCGACGAAGTGCAGGTCCGAGTGGCACACGCCGGCGGCGACGGTGCGAATCAAAACCTCATGCGGGCCTGGCTTGTTGATCTGCACATCTTCGATAACGAGCGGCTTCTTCACTTCGCGCAGGACGGCGGCTTTCATAGGGCAAGGCTCCGATTTGGGAATGGCGTGAGGCGGCAAACTACGCGACCGCGTACCCCCGTGTCAGCCCCAATCACATCGTCGTGCGCCGCACGAATCCGGGCTCCGGCATCTCCGTTTCCTTGTGAATATCGACCTGGGTCACCTGCGCCGCGGCGGGGCCTTGTGTCGTTGCCTTGAGCATGTCTTCGACCTTGGCATCGGGCCCGGCGATCAACAATTCGACACTGCCGTCCGAGCGGTTGCGGATCCATCCGTCGAGCCCGCGCGCTTTCGCCTCGGCGATTGCCCAATCCCGGTAGCCGACGCCTTGGACGGCCCCCTTGATCCTGAGCCGGAAAATCGTGATTTCGCTCATGTTTATTAGAACTTTCGTTACAGTTTCCAAAGGCTGCGGGGACACTTACTTAACCCGCGCGCGCGAGAATGTCCGCTAGGGTTTTCCGGGGCTGGGGCGCTATGGCGCGGGTAGCACAAGTCGAACAACTGGCGACACATTCGGTTGCGCTCAATCTCGCGCCGTTGCTGGCGCCGCATCGCAAGCAAGGACGCCTATCGCTGCGTATCGAACGCATGCCACAAGGCACGCGACTGTCCCGCGGTACACGCAACAACGACAACACGTGGTCACTGGCGTCGGACGAACTTGACGACCTCACCGTCCTCTTGCCGGAAAGCACGCAGAAGGAATTCAAGATCGGCGTACGCGTCATCAGCCTCCTGAACGGAAGCACGCTGGCCACCGTCGACTTGCCGATCAAGCCCGGCGACGCGAACGCGGGTGCCATCCTTGCCACGAACGCCGCCCCCGCGCCCTCACCGGCCGATGTGGCCGAACTCACGGTGCTTCGCCAAGAGCTGGCCGCCTCGAAAGAGTTGCTAGCCGCTCGCGACACAGAGCTGGCGGAGCGCTTGGCCGCGGCCGCGACCGAAGCCTCGAACCTGTTCCAGCAAACTCTGGCTAAGGCCGAATCCGGCTGGACCCAAACCGAAAACGCACGCCTCGCTGCAATCCAGCAGCAATGGCAAGACAAATTCGCCGAGGCGCTCTCCGAAATCGAAACCGCCCAGGCCCAAGCGCACGAAACGCAGGTCCGTGAGCTGCAAGAGAAAATCGACAACCTGCAGGCGGTAATCGATCAGCACAACGCGGCACTGAAGGACGCGAAGGCAACCGGCGCCGCTGCTCGCGAACAGGGCGATATCGCCGCCCAAGACGCACACGCCAAACTCACCGGCTTGCAAACGAAGCTATCGGAGCGTGAGGCCGAACTCGGACGCGTCGTCGCATCCGCCGATACCGCAAAGCGCGACGCCGAGACTGCTCTGGCGAAAGCAGAGCATGCTTGGCGCAACGGCGAAGCAGCACGCTTGACCGCCGCCGAAGCCCAGTGGCGCGAGTCGTCGGCCAAGGCGTTGGAGGACGCGCACGCCGGCGCCCAAGCGCTTCACGCTCAAGGCACCGCAAGCGAGCGTGATCTGCTGAATCAAATTGCGGAACTTCAAGCTGCTGTTGCCGAACGCGACGAAGCGCTCACCCGGGCGCAGGCCGCGAACGAACAAGCGCGCACGAAGGCAGCTGAAGACGCCACCTCGGACCGCGCGACGGCAGAAGCAAACTGGAAGGCCGCCGAAACGACGCGCCTCGCAGCCATCGAATCCGAGTGGCGCACGAAGCTGGAAGGCGCCGTGAAAACCGCGCACGTCGAACCGGTGGCAGCACCACCCGCGTCGGTCAACGAGCCGGAACTGCAAGAACTGCGCGACAAACTTTCCGCACTGCAAGCAAAACTCACGATGCGTGACGCCGCGTCCGAGCGAGCTTCAAAATTTGCCGACGACGAACGCCGGCGTTGGCAGAAGGAAGCGCAAGACGCCATCGTCAAAGCGGCGCGCGAACGCAAGTCGGACGAAAACGCCCGCTTCGCAGCAGCACAAGCCGAGATGAGCAAGCAAGCCGTGCGCGATCTCGCGCTCGCTTCGGCGCGCGCCGAAGCCGCGGAAGCGGCCCTTGCGCAGCTTCGCATTCGCGCCACCGAGGAAGCGCCGCTGCAAAGGGAGGTCGCCTCGCTGCGCTCCGCCCTCGCCATCCGCGATGCGGAACTGGAACACTATCGTGGCGCCCTGCCCAGCGAAGGCGAAGCGCCGACAGATCCTGAAGCCGTCGCCGGGACGGTGGCACCGTCCCCGACCAGTAACCGCATGCACCGCGACGGCCTCATTGCCGCCTGCATCGGCGTGGTCGCGGTCTTCTTGTGGCCGGTGATCTCGAACATGATCGCTACGCTGCCCGCATCGCGACCACAGGCACCGGTCGCGCCCGTCATTGCGCCGATCAGCGTTTTGTTTGAAGCCACAGCGATCAAAGACACCAAGCTTCGCGCGACGGCATCACTCTATGGCAACGTCGTTGGCAAGCTGCCGCGCGATGTGAAAGTCGAGCGCCTCGAGATCAAAGGCGAATGGACGCGCGTCCGCCGCACCGACACGCCGCCGAAAGGGGAACCGACCGAAGGCTGGGCCAAATCGTCGGCATTGAGCGACGTGCCCGTCGCTTCGGAAAAGCCCGCCAAGGTCGCGAAGCCCAAGAAGAAATAGCCTAAGCAAACTCCAAGATCACGGCATCGACCGGCAAACTATCGCCGGGCTTAGCCGCTACGCGCTTGATCACGCCGTCGCGTTCCGCGCGCAGCACGTTTTCCATCTTCATCGCCTCGACGACGGCAAGCGGCTCACCCGCCTTCACTTCTTGGCCAACCTGAGCGGCGATCGAAACGACGAGCCCCGGCATCGGGCACAACAGCAGCTTCGACGTATCGGGCGGCGGCTTAACCAGCATGTGTTGCGCAAGCCTCGCGATCCGCGGACGGCGCACGCTAATGTTCGCGTGCGCGCCGCGATGCACCAACCGGAAAACGTCGCCACGGCGCGTGACCTGCATCGCGACCGCAAGGCCGCCAACCTCGCCCGAGAACGAGCACTCGCCGGGCTTCCAGGAACTCTCGACCTCGACCATGCGCGAGGATTTCCCATCGCCCAGCCTGACCGCAATCACGTCGCGTCCTTCCGTCATCGTTTTGACGGAGAGAATGTCGACGGTGTTCACCGTCACGGTCCAATCGCGCGGCACTTGGCTGGCGCCATTCACTTGCCCCGAAATCTTGCGCCGTCGCTCTTCTTCGCGCAGCTGCATGAACACTGCGGCCGACGCCATCCGGTCCTTCAGCTCTGGAGTCAATTCAGCGCCGTGGAATCCGTCCTTGAACTCTTCCGCGATGAAATTCGTCGAAAGCCTGCCCGCACGAAACCGTTCGTGCGTCATCACCGTCTGTAGGAACGGGATGTTGTGAGCAATGCCCTCGATCGAAAAGTGGTCGAGCGCATCGCCCATCAAGTCGATGGCAGCCTCGCGATTGGCTGCATGCGTACACAGCTTCGCGATCATCGGATCGTAGAAAATCGAGATTTCGCCACCCTCGAACACACCGGTGTCGTTTCGAATGGTCTTACCGACCACGCTCGCTTCGGCGGGCGGGCGATACCGCACCAACCGCCCCGTCGACGGCAGGAAGTTGCGATACGGGTCTTCCGCATAAATGCGACTCTCGATCGCCCAACCTTTCAGCTTTACGTCCTCTTGTTTGATCGAGAGCTTCTCGCCGGCGGCAACGCGGATCATCTGCTCCACGAGATCGAGCCCCGTCACAAGCTCCGTCACCGGATGCTCGACCTGCAACCGCGTGTTCATCTCCAGGAAGTAGAAATTTCGCTCCCTATCGACGATGAATTCGACGGTGCCGGCGCTCTCGTATTGTACAGCCTTGGCCAGCGCCACCGCCTGCGCGCCCATCGCCGCGCGCGTCTTCTCGTCGAGAAAAGGCGACGGCGCCTCCTCGATT
>JANNEL010000630.1:0-3499 GCA_031378595.1 Alphaproteobacteria bacterium | reverse complement strand
GGTCCAGCATCACGAGCTTCATGGCATTCGGCCGAGCACGCGCAAGACCGTGAACCGCGCGGTCCACATGGCGATCAGGCCCATCATCACCGGCACGAAGAGCAGCCACGTGTAATGCAGCGGCGAACTCACGAATTGCGGCAGATATTGCGCGCCGACGGGCGCCTCGCGGCTATCCATCAAAAAACTGCTGCCGACGAGCGTCACGGCCGCAAGGATCAACCCGATGACCCCGCCCCGCACGCCCAGCCACATAAAGTGCCGTTGAAACTCGTTCGCGATGAAGACGTCGCGCGCGCCGATCATATGCACGACTTCGACAATCTCGCGATGCGCCTGTAACCCCGCTTGCGTCGCAAAGATCACGATCGCAAGCGTCGCCAAAGTGATGAGCAATAAGACGGACCATCCGACCGCTTCCGACGACGTCGCAAACGCCGCAAGTTCCGCGTTCCATCGCTTGTGATCGTCGAGCTGTGCCCCCGGCACACCGTCGGCCAGCGCACGCCCCAGGCCATCCAGCTCCACCGGCCCCGGCTGCAGCGTCACCTCGATCAGTTGCGGCACCGGCAAATCGGCAAGCACGTTGCCCTCGCCGAGCCATGGCTCCAGCATCTTCTCGGACTCAGCCCGGCTGAGCGCACGCGCCGCAAACACGCCGGGCCAATTCTTCACCAGCCGAAGTGCCTCTTTCACCTGATCGTCCTGCGAGATCTGCGGCGACGGCAAAAGCTGCACCGTCACCGATCCCGAAAGCCCGTCCGTCCACTCCGACGCGAGCCGCCCCAACGTCAACACGAAGCCCAGCGACAAACACGCGAGAAAACTCATCACCGCAACGATCGTGTGCAGCGTAGCACCCGACGCACTTTCGGCAGGCATCAAGCCCGATGACCGTGATGGGTTCACGCGCGCTTCGCCTCCGCCATAAACTCGTGCGGCTTGGCGACCGTGAGCTTGCCCTCAGCCAGCCGATAGATGCGCGAGGCCGGAACGCGCTCCATGATGCGCGTATCGTGCGTCGCAATCATCACGCAGGTACCGAGCTTATTGAGTTCGATGAAGAGCCGCATGATCCGCCCGCCAATTTCCGGGTCCACATTGCCGGTCGGTTCGTCCGCAAGCAGAAGCTCGGGCTTTGCGACGACGGCACGCGCGATCGCCACCCGCTGCTTCTCGCCGCCCGACAGCGTCGCCGGTTTCGCGTTCAACCGGTTGCCCAATCCCACCCACGACAGAAGCTCTTCCACCTCCGCACGATAGTGTCCCTCGCTCTCGCCCATCACGCGGCGCGGCAGCGATACGTTCTCGAACACCGTCAAATGGTCGAGCAGCCGGAACTCCTGAAACACGACCCCAATCCGCCGCCGCAGCGCCGGCAACTCGTCGCGCGGCGTTGTGGCGATGTCGCGTCCGAACATCGAGATCGCCCCGCGGCACGGCCGTTCCGCCAGGTAGATCAGCTTGAGGAGCGACGTCTTTCCCGCCCCGGACGGCCCCGTGAGCAGGTGGAATGAGCCGGCATCGAGCGTGAACGAAATGTCACGGAGGATTTCCGGCCCAAGTCCGTACCGCATCCCGACATTCTCGAAGCGGACCACTGATTATCCCTTCTGGGTTAATGGCTTAGGCGAAAACCCTGTGAGTGTCGCTTGCTTGCAGGTGCGAAGAGGTTGTGCAAAGTGTTGGAGAATCGACACGGGCTCAAGCCTGGAATGATAATTACCTGCCCCCGCTGCGCAACTCGCTATCTATTGGAAGCAGGCGTCGTCCGACCGCCTGGCCGGCAGGTTCGTTGCGCGCGCTGCCAACATGGCTGGTTCCAAGACGCCGCACCTGAGCTGCCGCAACCGGCACCGATCCCGATTCCGATCCCTGTGGACGATCCAATGGGCCCCATTGGCCCGGTGACGGACCGCGCCCGCATGCTGCCCGCGCCCTCGGCTCTGCAACCGCCGCCGCGTTTCGAGATCCCGCATCCGCAGCCGAAGTCGACGATGCCCCCGCCCGGTGCGGTGGCGCCGTCCAATCGCCAGCGCGCTCGCTCGCGCTCGATGATGATGATGATGGTCGGCGGCGCCGTGTTCGTCGGCGCGCTGCTTCTCTTCTTCTCGCTGCCGAACGATATCGCGCGCATTTGGCCTGCCTCCGCCAGCGTCTATGAAGCGCTCGGCATGGACGTCAACATCCGCGGCTTCAAAATCATCGCAAGCCACAGCCAAGAGCTGAACAACTCCGTCCCCGTGATCGTCATCAACGGTCAAATCATCAACGAAACCGACCGCGAGCTTGACGTGCCGAAAGTGCGCCTCGCGGTGCGCGATCAAGGCGGCAAGGAAATCTATCACTGGACCGTCCTTGCCGATCAGTCGCGCCTTGGCCCCCGCGAACACGGCACGTTCAAAGCGCGCCTGGAAAGCCCGCCGGCCGACGCCGCCGACCTCGAAGTCCGCTTCGCGAAAACGGACGAATAGCGTGGCTGATTTTCAGCCGCTTTTCACCTCGAACGCCATCGCCGAACGCCTTGAAACGCTGGCGGGCGACATTGCCCGCGCGATGCCCAAAGATTTTGCAGCGGTGGCAATTCTAAAGGGCAGCTTCGTCTTCGCCGCCGATCTGATCCGCAGCCTCATCGCTCACGACGTGAACCCCGAGGTCGATTTCATGACCTTGGCGAGCTACGGCACCGGCACCGTGTCGTCGGGAAACGTAAAGCTCCTGCGCGATGTCGAAATCCCCGTCGCCGGCCGCGAAGTTTTGCTGATAGACGACATCTTGGATTCAGGCCGCACAGTCGCCTACGCCCGCGGCCACATGCTGGAGCGCGGCGCGAAGGCGGTGAAGGTCTGCGTGCTCCTCGACAAAACGTCAGGCCGCGCCAGCGGTACGGAACACGCGGATTTCGTGGGTTTTCCCTGTCCCCCGGCCTTTGTCGTGGGCTACGGCATGGATCACGCCCATAAATTCCGTGGACTGCCTTTTATAGCTGTTCTAAGCCAACCGTGACGTGGACCGGGAACGTATGGCGAAGCTACTGATCGCTGAGAACGAGCTGGCGCTCAGGGAGTTCATCGCCCGGGGCTTGGAGCAGCGCGGCCATAAGGTCACCACGGCCCAGGACGGCTCCGAAGCAGTCGATGCCCTGAAGAAGCACAAATTCGACCTGCTCCTCACCGACATCGACATGCCGATCATGGACGGCATCGTGCTCGCCATGACGGTTGGGCGCGACTACCCGAAGACGAAGATCATCATCATGTCGGGCCATGAGCATCAGATCGAACGCGCCCACGGCCTCTCCGATCTCGTCTATCGGGTGATCTCGAAGCCGTTCACGATCGCCGGCATCTGCGCCGTCGTGGACGAAGTTCTGGCGAAGAAGAAGTAATCGATTTCCGCCACGATCCGGTCTGCACTTTCTGGTTGCACCAAAACACGAAAAACGAATCCGTCTGATGCGTATGCACGGCTGATTTCAGCCACTTTATCCGTTTGGAAT
>JANNEL010000596.1:0-3044 GCA_031378595.1 Alphaproteobacteria bacterium | reverse complement strand
GCCGCCTTGAGACATCCCAGAATTCCGTCCAAATCTGCCATCTGACCTCTGAAGACACATATAAACATATGTTTATATGATCCGATAGAGCCAACTTCTAGGTGAAGCTAACGCTGCCTTTCTCGGCAGGAGTGCAACACCCGGCACATTCAGTTCTCTTACGGGATCGTAACCTTATGGTGCCAACATCATGTACCGTATAAGGAATTGGTCGGACGCTTGCAGGCCCACTGGTGGGTGGGTCGCAAGGGGTGTCCAGTTCGTATCGGGTCGAAAGTTGCGCGAGGCGATGCGCGCAGGGGACCAAGGTCGAACAGAGTTGAAAGGGTAGCAGCGCATGAGCGCGGTGCGGAGCATATTGTTGGCTGTTGCGATGGGCGCGGTTGCGATCCCAGTCACACAAGCGCGTGCGGAAGAGCAAACAACGCCCCCGCCGGCACAGCCCGAATCACAGACGGTCACGACGCAGCAAGTTGCTGAAGACGATACGAACGATCCGTTCGAAGGGTCGAACCGCTTCTTCTTCGATGTGAACCAAGTGCTCGACGACGTCCTGTTGCGGCCGGTCGCGATCGGCTATCGCGCGGTGGTGCCCGACTTCGCGCGCGACGGCGTGCGCAACTTCATGAACAATCTGAACGCGCCTGTCATTTTCACGAACGACCTGTTGCAGGGTGAGGGCGACCGCGCCGGCGAAACGCTCCTTCGCTTCGGCATCAACTCGACGATCGGCATTGGCGGCCTGTTCGACGTGGCCAAGGAACTCGGCCACCCCTACCACGACGAAGACTTCGGTCAGACGTTGGCGGTTTGGGGCGTCAATGACGGCCCGTATCTCTATTTCCCATTGATGGGCCCGTCGAGCGCTCGCGATTTTACCGGTTTCGTGGTCGATCGCGGATTCGACCCGCTGACCTATGTGAATTGGGGCAACGACGATTTGGAATATGTTCCGGTCGCGCGAACTGTCTTGAATGTGATCGATTTACGTTCGCGCAACATCGAAACGCTGGACGATATCGAGCGCTCGTCGGTTGACTATTATGCCTCGATCCGTAGCCTCTATCGCCAGTCGCGAGCGGACTCTATTCGCAACGGGGCCCCGTCACAGGACCTCCCGGACTTCGATTCTGGCGGCGGCATCACAGCGCCGTCAACAATTAGCCCAGATTCGAGTTCAAAGTAGAACCCATCGCGAAGGTCCAATTTATCCGCGCTACGCCGCGCGAGGGTTCGAAGACTATGGGTCCGTTTTTGTTAGCTCGCCGTGCCTTCTTGTCCGCCTGCGTCGGCCTCGTTGCATTGGGCTCCGCAGGCCCGGCACTCGCCGACCGCGACGCCGAAGTCTTCGCGCAAGGCCTGATCGACCGTGGCGTCGGCATCTTGCGCAACACCAGCGACCCGCAGCGCCGGGCGAAGTTCCGCGAGTTCATCTTGAACTATGCGGACGCGCGCAAGACGGCGATGTTCACGCTAGGCAACTACAGGCGCACCACCAACGCCGCCGACATTGAAGCATTCGTTGCGGCGTTCACCGAATTTGCGACCGCCGTCTATGAATCCCGCCTCGACCAATACAAAGGTCAAACGCTCAAGGTCACTGGGTCGATCGACAATGCGCCCGGCGACATCACCGTGAACATGGTGGTCGTCGATCCCGGTGCGCGCGAACCGTTGCGCGTCGCGTTCCGCGTGCTTGGCGGCGGTGGCAGCTACCGCTTCGTCGACATCCAGGTTTCGGGCATTTGGCTTTCGGTCGAACAGCGCGATCAGTTCGCGGGCTACCTGTCGAAGAACAACGGCAGCGTTCCAGCGCTCACCGCGCACCTGAACACGCAAGCGCGTCAGATCATGGCGAGTTCGGGCCGCTAGCGGGCAAATCGAAAGATGAAAAGCCCGCGCCCCTAACCCGGCGGGTTTCCCTTTTCAGCGAATGCCACTGTCGCATTCGATCTCGACACGCACGGTCTCGCGCGCTTTGACGGAGACCTGCTCAAGCGTGCAGCTTGGCAAGGGCCCTTCGACATCGACGCCAACTTCGTAGCGCCCGGCCGCGGCATCCATCCAAAACTCACCCTTGTCGTCGGCGGTCACACGCTTGACCACCTGCCCGCCCGGCGTCCGCAGGACGACCTTCGCCCCCTTATAGACCCCATCGCAGGGCACGCCTTCGCGGCAAACGGGCATGATCGGCCCCAGCTTGACGAGCCCGGCAACAACGCCGGCCTCCATCGACCCGGCTTCGCAGGCCTGCAACGCCAGCAACGCAAACGATATGGCGGCAATGCGGTGCATGAGACCCTCGCTCAGTTGCGAACCAACTTCTTGTACTTGATCCGGTGCGGCACCATCGCATCGTCGCCAAGGCGCCGCTTCCGGTCGGCCTCGTAGTCCTGATAGTTGCCCTCGAACCATTCGACGTGGCTATCGCCCTCGAAGGCGAGCATATGGGTCGCGATGCGGTCCAAGAACCAGCGATCGTGGCTGATCACCATCACGCAGCCCGCAAACTCCGTCAGCGCGTCTTCGAGCGCCCGCAACGTCTCGACGTCCAAGTCGTTCGTCGGCTCGTCGAGCAGCAACAGGTTGCAGTGTGATTTCAGCATTTTCGCCAAATGCACGCGATTGCGCTCGCCGCCGGACAGCTGCCCGACCTTCTTCTGCTGATCGAGACCGCGGAAGTTGAACGCCGAGACATAGGCCCGGCTCTGCATCTGACGCTTGCCCAACTCCAGAATGTCGAGACCGCCCGAAATCTCCTCCCAAACCGTCTTCTTCGCATCCAACGTGTCGCGCGATTGATCGACGTACCCCATGACGACGGTGTCGCCGACTTTCAGTGCGCCGGAGTCCGGTTGCTCTTGACCCGTCAGCATGCGGAACAACGTCGTCTTGCCCGCGCCGTTCGGCCCGACCACACCGACGATACCGCCCGGCGGCAGCGTGAAGTTCAAATCGTCGATCAGCAGCCGATCGCCGTAAGCCTTGTTCAAGCCGACCGACTCGATAACTGCCGAACCAAGCCGCGGTCCCGGCGGAATAAT
>JANNEL010000586.1:0-2518 GCA_031378595.1 Alphaproteobacteria bacterium | reverse complement strand
GACCTGGACGGCCCTCAGCTTCCGGGCACAGGCCTGGCGGATCTGGTCGGGTTCACGGATCGGGGTGTCGTCGGTGCTCATGGTGGTTCCATTATCACGAATCTGGTAACCGTCCGGTCCCGCGGCGTCTGGCGTCGCCGGTTATGCTGGGGCTTTCTCGTAACACGGGGAGGCCATGGGGATGGGAGCGCGGCGACGGGACCCGGAGTTGGAGCGGTTTTGGCGGAAGGCGATTCGCGATCGCGCGAAGTCCGGGCAGTCAGTTCGAGAGTTTTGCCTGTCGCTCGGGGTGAGCGTGGCGAGCTTCTATGGGTGGCGCAAGGAAATCGCGAAGCGGGACGGCGCTGGTGTTGAGCCCTCGCCAGCAGCGACGTTTGTGCCGGTGCGAGTTTTCAACGCCGCGGTGGTCGAAGTCGTGTTAGTTTCGGGCGTGATCGTGCGCGTGCCGGCGTTGGTCGATCCGTTGACGGTGGCGCGGCTGGTTGCGGCGTTGGAGGTGACGTTGTGCTGACGCTCGGCCTGACCGGACGGATCTGGCTTTGCGTGGAGCCGGTCGACGGACGGAAGAGTTTCGACGGGCTGTCCGCGGTGGTGACCCAGCATCTCGCCCGCGATCCGCTTTCCGGCGATTTGTTTGTGTTCAAGAACAAACGCGGCGACCGGTTGAAGATCCTCGCCTGGCAGGGTGATGGCTTCGCGCTTTACTTGCGACGTCTGGAGCGAGGGACGTTTGCGTTTCCGAAGTCGGCGACAGCGGAGGCGTGCATCTCGGCGACCGAGTTGGCGATGATTCTCGGCGGCATGGAAGCGGCGCGACAGCGGAAGCGCTACCAGCAACCGGCGTAGTTGTTCTTACAAAATAAGTGTCAAAGCGCTATTGCGCCCGCGAATTGCGATGGTTAATATCGGCCTCATGACGCCGACAACCCCTCTGCCGACCGATGTTGCCACCTTGCAGCAAATGGTTCGTGAAATGCTCGGCACCGTCGCCGAGTTGCGGAAGCACATTGGGAAGCAAGACGAACAGATCCAACATCTCACGCGAATGCTTTTCGGCCGCCGCAGCGAGCGACTCCAAGGCCCGACGTTGTTCGATGCGTGCACGGTGCCCGAGCCAGCGGCAGTACCGGAACCGCCACCGGTCGAAGAAGAGGTCGTGGTGAAAAAGAAGGGCCATGGTCGGCGACCGAAGCCGAAGAACCTGCCCCGCGAACGCGTCGAACTCGACCTGACGCAAGCCGAGAAAGCCTGTCCGTGTTGCGGCACGGAGCGAATCCGGATCGGTGAAGACGTCACGTCGCGACTCGACTATCGCCCGGCGTGCTTGTTTTACCGTGATCTCGCGCGGCCGACGTATATCTGCCGCGGCTGCGAACAGAAGGGCGACAACGTGCAGGCGGTGCAACAACCGCTGCCGCCCGAACCGATCCCGAAAGGGATCTGTGCGCCCGGGCTGCTCGCCCACTTGATCGTATCGAAGTACGTGGATCACTTGCCGTTGTATCGTCTTGAGAGCATCCTCGGCCGACTCGGCTGGGACGTCTCGCGATCGACGTTGTGCGATCAGGTCATGGCCTGCGCCGGCGTGCTGAGGCCGGTGTATGAATTGATGTGCCAACGAGTGCGGCAGTCGTTCGCGCTCTTCACCGACGACACGCCGATTACGCTCTTGAACCCCCACCGTACCGCCTACGCCTGGGTTTACATCGGCGATGCTCCGCACCCCTACACCGTTTTCGAGCTGACTCCGGGCCACAAACAGGAGTATCCCGAAAAGTTCCTCCAGGGCTACCGCGGCTACATTCACGCCGACGGCTACGCCGGTTACAACTCGCTCTACGCGGCCGGCGCGACGCATGTCGGTTGCTGGATGCATGCCCGCCGCTACTTTTTCGAGGCGAAAGAAAACGAGTCGATGAAGGCCCATGAAGCGCTGGGGCGAATCCGCAGTTTGTATGCGGTCGAGACCGAGATCAAAGAGAAGAAGTTGACGGGCGACGCCGTGGTCGCCTACCGCCGAGAGCGAGCTCGGCCTGTCCTCGACGCCTTCGTTGAATGGTTGGCTTCAGAAGTCCCGAAGGCGTTGCCGAAGAGCAAGTACGGAGAAGCCATCATTTATGCATCGAATCAGTGGCCGACATTGACGCGGTACCTCGACGACCACCGACTCTCCATCGACAACGGCCCCGCCGAGCGAGCAATCCGCCCCCTCGCCATCGGCCGACGCAACTGGCTGCACATCGCCGGCGACGCCGGTCTCGGCAGCGCCGCCATCCTGCTCAGCCTCGCCGCTAGCGCGAAACACCATTCCGTGAACGTCTGGGACTACTTCAAACACCTTCTGACCGAACTTCCATCGCGCCCTGCCAACGCAACCCTCACCGATCTCCTGCCTGACGCCCGGTCTCAACCCGCCGCCATCCATTGATCGCGCATCGACTCGTCACCCACCGAGCCCAACGCCGAATCAGCGGACGCTTACGATTGTCCGGCCCTGGTCGCCGCACAAACGACCGCC
>JANNEL010000533.1:0-2366 GCA_031378595.1 Alphaproteobacteria bacterium | reverse complement strand
CATCTGGCCGATCTTCCTCGCTGACGGCACGAACAAGCGCGAACCGATCGCGTCGATGCCCGGCGTCGATCGCTTGTCCGTGGACCTCGTGCCTGCCGCCGCTGAGGAAGCGCAAGAACTCGGGATCCCCGTCATCGCGCTCTTCCCCTACACGGACCCCGCGAAGAAAACCGAAGATGGGCGTGAGGCTTTGAACCCGGACAACCTGGTCTGCCGCGCCACGCGAGCGATCAAGACGGCGCAGATCGACATCGGCGTGCTCTGCGACGTGGCGTTGGATCCCTACACGAGCCACGGCCACGACGGCCTGCTCAAAGACGGTGTCATCTTGAACGACGAGACCGTCGAAGTGCTCGTCGCGCAAACCCTGAACCAAGTGCGCGCGGGCTGCGATATCATTGCTCCGTCCGACATGATGGACGGCCGCATCGGCGCGATCCGCAACGCGCTCGAACGCGAAGGGCACAAAGACACGTTGATCATGGCCTACGCCGCGAAGTACGCGTCGGCGTTCTACGGCCCGTTCCGCGATGCCGTCGGTTCATCGAAGGCGTTGAAAGGCGACAAGCGCACCTACCAAATGAACCCTGCGAACGGCGACGAAGCCATCCGCGAAGTGGCGCTCGACATCGCCGAAGGCGCCGACATGGTGATGGTGAAGCCGGGTCTGCCCTACCTCGACATCGTCCGGCGCGTGAAGGAAACATTCGGCGTGCCCACGTTCGCGTACCAAGTCTCCGGCGAATATTCGATGATCATGGCAGCTGCCGAACGCGGCTGGATCGACGCCGACCGCGCCATCCTCGAAAGCCTGACGGCATTCAAACGCGCCGGTGCCGACGGGGTGCTCAGCTATTTCGCGCCCCGCGCCGCGCGCCTAATGACGACACGGTAGGACGGCGGCGCAATACCCACGCCGCGCCTGCACACGCCCTTGCGAACCCGGCAACAAAAGCGTCAGCATCGCCACCACGCCGCCTTCGCAGAGATTGGTCCCGCCGCGCGAGCCCCAACACTTCGGCGAGCGCCACCGGCGTCTGCCAAAGTGGCTCGCAAATCTTATCCATGCCCCGAACCCATCCGCGTTTTCTAATTTCTTGCTGCAAGCGCTAACGCGAGAAAACTCAGGTAAAAGGCAAATTTTTCTGCAATCCACCCTATGGAACTTCGCTAGTGCAGCAATGCCACAAAACTGCAATAAAGCCGGGCAACCGTGCTGCCTGATTGGGCTTCACTGTGCCAAAACGTCGGGCACTCAGCGCGTGCGCGAGCGAATGCAGCGCGGATACAACTGCTTCAGCACCAACGAATTGCGGTGACGCGATCACCGCGGCGGCTCCACCAAACTTAGGATCTCAAAATGCCGCGGCAAGATAGGAATGGCGGCCGGGGACCTAAAGAAAACCAACCGGCGGCGACTTCGTTTAGACAGCGCATAGGCGCGCTTAAGAACATTCCCGCGTTCGTCGCACTGGTTTGGCAAACAAGCCCGCTTCTCACCATTTCATCGCTGTCCTTGCGCCTCGTGCGCGCACTCGTGCCGATTATCACGCTCTTCATCGGCAAGTTGATCATCGATGAAGTCGTGCTTCTCGTCCAAAGGCCGGAGCACCCAAGGTCGCTCGCGCAATGGTGGGAAAGCGGCCTCCTCAACTGGCTCATCGTACTTCTTGCCGCAGAATTCGCGCTCGCCGTATTCACGGACGTTTTGGGCCGCGTTGTTTCCCTGGTCGAAAGCTTGTTGGGCGAGCGTGTCTCCAACGACACCAGCGTCCGCTTGATGGAGCACGCGGCAACGCTCGACCTTGAAGATTTCGAAGACGCCGAATTCCAAGACCGCCTCGACCGCGCGCGCCGCCAAACGAGCGGCCGCATGGCACTCATGAGTCAGCTGTTCGGCCAGGCTCAGGACATCGTGACGGTCATAAGCTTCGCCGCCGGCCTGATCGCCTATGCCCCGTGGCTGATCGCGCTCCTTCTGATCGCGCTGGTGCCCGCGTTCTTAGGCGAAGCGCATTTCAACGCGCAAAGCTATTGGCTCGCCTACTTCCGCACGCCCGAGCGGCGCGAGCTCGACTATCTGCGTCAAACCGCGGCGAGCGCCGAGACCGCAAAGGAAGTGAAAATCTTCGGCCTAAACAGTTTCCTCATTGATCGCTACAAACAGCTTGCCGCAAGCATCTATGCAGCGAACCGCAAACTTGCGCTGCGCCGCGCGGCGTGGGGCGGCGTCTTCACCGCGATCGGAACCATCGGCTATTACCTCGCCTACGCCTACATAGCGTGGCGCACATTGGCCGGCGCATTCACCATCGGCGATCTAACGTTCCTGGCGGCGTCGTTCCGGCGCCTGAGTGGCCTTCTCG
>JANNEL010000522.1:0-6491 GCA_031378595.1 Alphaproteobacteria bacterium | reverse complement strand
GCATCCGCCCGCGCGCGGCCCTCGGCCACCTGCGCCGCCGTCAAGCGGCGCTGCATCTCTTCGGCAGGTGTCGGCGCCTTCGAATCGACGCGAAAGTGCTTGCGGCGCGCGGCGGGTTCACCGGGATTCCCTACGACAGCCAGCACTTTCGCGTCGATTCGAAGGCGCCGACACCTGCCGAAGAGATGCAGCGCCGCTTGACGGCGGCGCAGGTGGCCGAGGGCCGCGCGCGGGCGGATGCGTTTAAGGCGCAGACGGGGCCGCTCGCGATCTGATGGTGTCTTGGTCGAATTGGTCGGGCGCGGTTCGCGGCCAACCACAACAGGTCGCGCGGCCTGAAACGGAAGCTGAGCTTGTCCAGGTCTTGCGCGAAGGTGTGGGGCCGGTGCGGGTGGTGGGGAGCGGGCACTCGTTCACGCCGCTCGGCGAGACGCCGGGAACGTTGATCTCGCTCGATGCGTTTTCCGGTGTCGTCTCGGCGGATACGAATGCGCTGACGGCGACGGTGAAGGCGGGTTCGAAGATCCATGCGCTGGGGCGGCCGTTGTTCGATCTTGGCGTCGGCTTGAAGAACCAGGGCGATATCGACCGGCAGGCGATCGGGGGCGCGGTTGGGACGGGTACGCACGGGACCGGGCCGACACTCGGCTCGCTGTCGGCGGAGGTGAAGGGGTTCCGCCTCGTCACGGCGTCGGGCGAGCTGCTCGATTGTTCGGCGTCGTCGAATGCGGACGTGTTCGAGGCCGGGCGCGTTTCGTTTGGGACGCTGGGCGTCATGAGCGAGATCACGCTTGGCGTGCGCAAGGCGTACAAATTGCGCGAGAAGAATTGGGTCATGCCGGTCGCCGAGTGCTGGCGCGATATCGCCAAGCTGAAAGAGCAGCACCGGCACTTCGAGTTCTTCTGGTTTCCGCACGCGCAAGCCGTCGTTGCCAAGACGCTGGACGATGTGGAGGAAGATGTCGCGGCGCCGCTTTCCTCCGAGCAGATGTTCCAGCGCGGCGAGCGCGTCAGTTCGGATCAGCGGGCGTTCGGGATCGGCTGCGAGATCGCGCGCGTTCTTCCTGCACTTTCGGGGCGGGTGCAGCGGTTCTTTACGAATGCATCGATGGGCGCTTCATCGCGCGCGCGTTGGGCGCATGAAATCTTCCCGAGTGCGCGCAACGTACGCTTCAACGAGATGGAGTACGCGGTGCCGGCCGCAAACGGCATCGACTGCATCTGCGAGGTGGGGGAGGCGTTCGTCAAACACAAGCTGCCCGGCGTCTTTCCGATCGAGTTCCGGTACGTGAAGGCGGACGACATTTGGCTCTCGCCGTTCTACAAGCGCGACGCGGTGACGATTTCGGTGCATCAATTCAACCGCCAACTGTACGAGCCGTTGTTCGACGTGGCGGAGGCGATATTTCGCCGATATGGCGGCCGGCCGCACTGGGGGAAGTTACATAGCCTTAAGTCGGCGGAACTCGAACGGCTCTATCCGCGTTGGAATGACTACCAGACGCTCAGGCGCAGGCTTGATCCGGAGGGCAGATTGCTGAACTCATACCTTCGACAAGTCTTTGGAGTTTGATATGGCACCGCCGCGCCGCCGACCCGTGGGTTGGATTGTCGGGATACCGACTGCGCTGTGCGCGGCCGCGTTCACGGCAGTTGCCGACAACATGCTGGGCGCTGCAATCATGGGCTCGCTCGTGGGCTTAGCGATCGGGATCGGCATCCTCGCGTTCCCGAACCTCGACCGGGGTGGGCCATCGGACGACGACGATATGTTTTTCCACTAGTCTAGCTCTCGATGTGGGCGATGACGTCGCCTTCAGTGACGGTGTCGCCTTCGCTGACCAGAATATCGACGACAGTGCAGTCGAGAGGCGCCGGCACCGGGATCTCCATCTTCATGCTCTCCAGGATGACAATGGGTTCGTCTTCGGCCAGGCGCTGACCCTTTTCGGCGGTGATCTTCCAGACTTTGCCAGTGATCTCGGTTTTGACGGTGGAGCGGGACATGGGGACTCGTTTGGTTAGAAAGCGGGGGGCCAGTCGGCGAGGCGGTGTTGGCTCGGGCGTTTCAAGACTTCCAGCATGCCGGTGAGGAAGCGTCGCGTGTCGTTCGGATCGATCACCATCTGCGCCATGAAGGGTGCTGCGAGTTCGTACGCGGTCGTGCCGGATGAAACTTGCTTCAGCAGCTGTTCGTAACGCGCGGGGTCTTCGCCTGGTTTGACGGCATAGACGACGTTCACGGCGACGGCTGGATCCATGAAGGAGATGTCGCCCGAGAACCAGCTCGCGGTCACGTCGCTGCGGCCGCCGCCCATGTTGAGATAGGCCTGGCCGTAGGATTTCCGGAGTACGAGCGCGATCTTCGGGACCGTCGAGAGTTCGAGGGCCGCCATGAAGGTCATGATCTTGCCGGGCAGGCGGCGCTTCTCGCTCTCGGCGCCGACGAGGAAGCCCGGCGTGTCGGCGAGGAAGATCAGCGGAATGTTGAAGCTGTCGCAGAGGACGATGAAGCTCGTGATCTTGTCGCAACCGTCGGGGTCGAGCGCGCCGCCTTTGAACATCGGGTTCGAGGCGACGATGCCGACGGTCTTGCCCGCGATGCGGCCGAGGGCGGTGACGGCGACTTTGGCAAAGCGTTCTTTGAGCGGGAAGTAGGTGTCCTTGTCGAGGATCGCTTTGATGACGGGGCGCACGTCGTAAGTCTTCGCGCGGCTTTCGGGAACGAGCGTGTCGAGCGCGGCGGCGACCGGCTCAATGGTGGGTACAACGGGCGGTGCTTGGGTCGCGTTGTCGGGCAGGTAGGAGAGGAACGCCTTCAGTTGCGCGATCGCATCTTCATCCGTGTCGACGACGGTGTCCACGAAACCTGTCTGCTCGCTGTGCAGGCGCCAGCCGCCGAGGTCTTCGGGGCTCATCTCTTCGGCGATCGCGACGGAGGTGACCATCTGGCTCGACACGGCCAAGACCGCGCCTTTGCGCATGACGACAAAGTCGGAGTTGATGCAGGTGAACGCGCCGCCGCCGTAGGTGAGGCCCAGCACCGCGGACGCCCACGGCGTCTCGCGCGCGTGGGTGTAGCGCGCGCCTTCGCCGGCGCGGCCGATACCGGCGGCGCCCATGATGTCGGGAATGCGCCCGCCAGCGCACTCCATCAGGCTCACCATCGGCATGCCGTTCTTCCGGCAGGTTTCGCGCACGTAGTACTGCTTCTTGCCGTGGACTTCCGCGGAGGACGAACCCAGCGTCGTGAAGTCCGCCGCGTTCACGCCGGCCATGCGGCCCGCAATCTTGCCGAAGCCCGACACGACACCGTCGCCCGGCGACTTGTCGCGAACGTCCGGTTTGATCGAGGTCGCGAAGAGGCCCGCTTCGATGAACGTGCCCTTGTCGACGAGCAGTTCCACCCGCTCGCGCGCGTTCAGAATGCCGGCGGCTTTGCGTTCGCCGAGGCGCGTGGGCGAGCCCATCGCCTTCGCGCGTTTTGCGCGCGCTTCGAAGTCGGCGCGTTCTTTGTCGAAAGGCATGCCGTTAGAGTTTCGCTTGAGAGAAGAAGCATGTGGCCTCGCCGGTGTGGCAAGCGGGGCCGGTTTGGTCGACTTTGAGCAGCAAGGTGTCGCCGTCGCAGTCGATCCAGGCTTCGACGAGGCGCTGCGTGTGGCCGGAGGTTTCGCCCTTGCGCCAGAGCGACTTCCGCGCGCGCGACCAGTAGGTTACGTCGCGCGTTTCGAGCGTGCGGGTGAGCGCGTCCTTATTCATCCACGCGACCATGAGGACGCGGCCATCCTTCGCGTCTTGCGCGACGGCGGCGACAAGGCCGTCGCGGTCGAACTTGACGGTGGCGATGAACTCAGCAGAGGTGAGCGCGCTCATCATCCGATAACCCCCAACGCCGTCCGGGAGCGCGGGCGTCCCGCCCCCTCTTCGCGCCAAAACCCATGGACTGCGCGCGAAAGCGTGGCAAAGAGCCGGCGGGACGCCCGCGGTCCCAGGCTGCGCCGGTGCGTGTTGATGCTCATGCTGTTTTCTTCAAACGTTCGAGACCTGCGTCAAGGTCGGCGAGGAGGTCGTCGGCGTTTTCGAGGCCGGCGTGGATGCGGATCACGGGGCCGGCGCTTGCGAACGTCGTGGCCGTGCGGGTGACGTGAGCGGGCACGATCAGGCTTTCATAGCCGCCCCAGGACCAGCCCATGCCGAAGAGTTGCATGCCGTCCAGCATTGCAGCGAGCGCTGCGTTCGAGCAGGGTTTCAGTTCGACGCCGAAGAGGCCGGAGGCACCTTTGAAGTCGCGCTTCCAGATCGCGTGGCCGGGATCGCTGGGCAGTGCGGGGTAGATCACACGCGCGACTTCAGGGCGCGCGCTGAGCCATTCGGTCAAGCGCATCGCGTTTGCCTGGTGCTGCTTCAACCGCACGGCCATGGTGCGCAGACCGCGCTGGCCGAGATAGATGTCGTCGGGGCCGACGGTCAGTCCCAGATTGCCGTGCGTGTCACGCAGGCGGCCCAAGTGTTTGTCGTTGGCGGTGACTGTGCCCAGCATCGCGTCGGAGTGGCCGACCACGTATTTCGTTGCGGCCATGACGGCGATGTCGGCGCCGTGGCCGAAGGCATCGAAGAACAGCGGCGTCGCCCAGGTGTTGTCCAAGATGACGGCGACGTTTGCGGCGTGCGCCGCTTCGGCGATTGCGGGCACGTCTTGAACTTCGAACGTCAGTGAACCCGGGCTTTCGAGGAAGACGGCGCGGGTGTTGGACTTGAACAGGCGTTCGATCCCCGCGCCGATCAGCGGGTCGAAATAGGTCGTCGTGATGCCGAAGCGCGTTAACGTCTTGTCGCAGAAGGTACGCGTGGGTCCGTAGACCGAATCGGTAACGAGCACGTGGTCACCCGCGGAGGCGACGCTCATGAGGGCAAGCGTGCAGGCTTGCAGGCCCGAAGGGCACAGCACCGTTCCCGAGCCGCCTTCGAGTTCGCAGATCGCGTTCTGCATCGCTTCGATCGTGGGCGTGAGGCGGCGGCCGTAGGAATAGGGTTGTTGGCGCTTCACCAGCGCCTCAACGGTCGGGTGCAGAATCGTCGAGGCGTGGTACACGGGCGGATTGACGATGCCGTGGTGATCGAACGGCTTGCGGCCCGCGGTGACAACCACGGTCTCCGGCCGTGTTGGGCCGCCTTCGGGCTTGGACATCTTGCCCGGCTCTCCTCTATGTGTACGTTCGCCGTCAGCGTGCCGCATTCGGGTGGTTGGCTGCAATCCTGGTTTGTCGAAAGGACGTTTCCCCATGCGTTTGTTGTTCGCAGCCCTGACGGCTGTTCTGGTTGCTATGGCGCCTGCGTGGGCCGCCGGTTCGCCGACGCTGGAGCGGGTGAAAAAGAACGGCTACCTGCGCTGCGGCGTGAACGAGGGGCTGCCAGGGTTCGCGAGCCCGGACGCCAAGGGCAATTGGACCGGCATGGACGTGGATTTCTGCCGGGCGGTGGCGGCGGCGATCTTCAACGACCCGAAGAAGGTTCGCTTCACGCCGACCTCGGCGAAGGTGCGGTTCACGGTGCTTCAGGCGGGCGAAGTCGACCTGCTCTCGCGCAATACAACGTGGACGATGAGCCGCGACACGCAGCTTGGGCTCGAGTTCGTCGGGGTGATCTACTACGACGGCCAAGGCTTCATGGTGCCGAAGAAGCTGAACGTGACGAGCGCCAAGCAGTTGAACGGCGCGAATGTGTGCACGAACACCGGCACGACGACGGAACTGAATCTCGCCGACTACTTCAGAGCGAATGGGCTCAAGTACAAGGTGATTGCGTTCGAGAAGAATGCCGAGGTTCTGGCGGCCTACGACGCTGGGCGGTGCGATGCGTACACGACGGACGCGTCGGGCCTTTATGCCGAGCGGTTGAAGCTTAAGAATGCGAACGATCACATCATTCTGCCGGAGATCATTTCCAAGGAGCCGCTTGGACCGCTGGTGAATCAAGGCGACCAACAGTGGGGCGACCTCGTGCGCTGGACGCTGTTTGCGCTTCTGAATGCCGAGGAGCTTGGCGTTACACAGAAGAACGCCGATCAGATGGTGAAGTCGACCAATCCGGAGATCCGGCGCCTGCTGGGCGCTGAGGGGGCGTTTGGCGAGTCGATTGGGCTGACCAAGGATTGGATCGTGCGCATCGTGAAGGGCACCGGCAACTACGGCGAAATCTTCGAACGCAACGTGGGGCTGGGTTCACCCTTGAAGATCAAACGCGGACTGAACGCGCTGTGGAACAAGGGCGGCCTGCACTACGCGCCGCCGGTGCGATGAGCACGTGCTCTTAAACAAAGAAACCGATGCCTCGCGCTAATGACATCTCCTGGTGGCGGACGCGACGGGCGCGGGATATTGCGTTTCAGGTTGTGCTTGTCGTCGGCGTGTTGGCTCTTGCCGCCGTTCTGACTGCGAACGCCATCGCGACCTTTCACCGGCAGAATATTGCGACCGGCTTCGGGTTTTTGA
>JANNEL010000481.1:0-1683 GCA_031378595.1 Alphaproteobacteria bacterium | reverse complement strand
GTGATCAGCCCGCGCTTCAGGTCGCGGCGCTCGAGTTCGTCGAGCATCGTGCCGATGAGGATCGAGCCCGTGGCGCCGATCGGATGTCCCAGCGCCATCGCGCCACCGTTTACGTTGACCTTGTCGCGATCGAGCTTCAGGTCGCGGATGAATTTCTCCGCCACGACTGCGAACGCCTCGTTGATCTCCCAAAGGTCGATGTCGTCGGCCGTCAGACCCGCCTTGGCCAGCACCTTGCGCGCGGCCGGCACCGGCGCGTTCAACATCAGCGTCGGACTGTCGCCGACATTCGCGATGGCAACGATGCGCGCACGCGGCTTTAGCCCATTTTTCTTCGCGTAACCTGGCGAGGCGAGCAGCACCGCCGCCGCGCCATCGACGACGCCCGATGAATTGCCCGCGTGGTGCACGTGGGTGAACTTCAGGCCCGGATGCACCTGACGGATCAGACCGGCAAACGACGTACCCTTGCCGTCCAGATCGAACTCCGCCATCGCCTCGAACGATGGTTTGAGCGCGGCCAGCGCCTCGCGCGTCGTCTGCGGCCGGGGGAACTCTTCGCGGTCGAGCGCCAGCGTCCCGTCTTCCTTGTAAACCGGCACAAGGCTCTTCTTGAAATGCCCGCCTTTGATCGCGGCGTCGGCGCGTTGCTGACTGACCAGCGCCAGATCGTCCACTGCCTCCCGCGAAATCCCTTCAAGCGTCGCGATCGCGTCCGCGCACACGCCTTGGTGCGACTGCGGATGCCGCGCGCGCAGGCGCATGTTGCCCGCATCCATCAGGGTCGGCGGTCCGGCCGCGTCGCGCAGACTGGCGGTGTAGGACATCATCTCCGTGCCCCCGGCGATGATCAGATCCTCATACCCGGCAGCGATCGAGCCCGCCGCGAAGTTCACCGACGTGATGCCCGAACCGCAGAAGCGGTCCAGCGTCACGCCGCTCGCCTTCGTGTCGTAGCCGGCGTCGAGCGCGGCCATGCGGCCCATGTCCATCGCCTGCTTGCCGCGCTGCGTGGACGTGCCCCAAATGATGTCGTCGACCTCGGCCGTGTTGAGGTCGTTGCGCTTCGCAATGGCCTTCAGAACGGTCGCAGCCAATTGCTGCGGATGAACGTCGGCAAGCGCACCCTTGCCGATCTTGCCGATGCCGCGCGGCGTGCGGCACGCATCGATGATGTAAGCTTCGCCCATGGTGGCTCCTCCGGTGATGGTGTGTCATTGAAGCATGGGCGATGAGCGGCTTGCCGCCAAGTGAAAACAAGCGGCCGGCCGTCATTCTGCCGTAAGGGCAAAGCCTACTATTGACCTGGGCCGACAGACTCAAGCTCGAACGCCCCGCTAGGCGCGCCCCTCGCGCGCCGGGGACTCAAGCGCAAGTCAGCGCGGGCAAGGGAACCTGCTATAGTGCAGCCGGTTTCCGAGCAAGATAGGAATATGGTCGCGGTAGGGACGGTCATCGCTGACCGCCCCCCGCACAGATCCGGACAGGCGGAATTCCCGCATCCGGCTCTTAAGGCGAGTGTGACGCGAAGCGTTACCTACCGCTTCACGTATGCGCTCCTGCGCCTGTGACACGACAACCCGGCTCTGCGTCCGGACCGTGCTTTGCAGTTCCGCATTCCTCTCCTTCGCACCGCTTCCCTCCACGCACTCCGCAGCGGAAATTTCCGCCTTGTTCGCACGC
>JANNEL010000480.1:0-2899 GCA_031378595.1 Alphaproteobacteria bacterium | reverse complement strand
CCTGCAGATCCGTCAGCTTGAAGGCCTTGATCAGCTCGAGCTTCGGGTCGTCCGATGTGCGGATGATCCTGATCACCTTGTCGATGTTCAAGAACACCGACAGGAAGCCATCGAGAATCTCCAAGCGCTCGGCGATCTTCGCCAACCTGTGGCTGGCCCTACGGATCAGTACATCGCGCTGATGATCCAGGAACGAGACCAACGCCTGCTTCAGGCTCATCACCCGCGGCGTTAGGTTCGCATCCAGCACCGTCAAATTGAGCGAGAAGCGCGTTTCGAGCGCGGTCACCCGGAACAGCTGCTCCATCATCACATCGGGTTCGATGTTGCGGCTCTTCGGAATGAGCACAACGCGAATGTCTTCCGCCGACTCGTCGCGAATGTCGTCCAAGAACGGCAGCTTCTTATCGACGATCATGTCGGCGATATCTTTAATCAGCTTTCCCTTCGCGACCTGATAGGGAATCTCGGTAACGATCACGACCCACGTGCCTCGCGCGCCTTCCTCCTTGTGCCACTTGGCGCGCAGGCGAAACCCGCCTTTGCCCGTGCGATAGGCCTCCGCCATCGACTCCGCCGGTTCGACCACAATGCCGCCGGTCGGGAAGTCGGGTCCCTTGATGTACTGGAGCAGCGTGTCGTCGCGCGCATTCGGCGCGCCGACGAGATGGATCAAGGCCTGCGCGATCTCATCCAAATTGTGCGGCGGAATATTCGTCGCCATGCCGACGGCAATGCCGGACGAGCCGTTCGCAAGCAAATTTGGAAACCCACCCGGCAACAAGAGCGGTTCGCTTTCCTTGCCGTCGTAGGTTGGACGGTAACCTGTGCCTCCGTCGTCCAACCCGTCCAGCAGCAGCTCGCCGATGACAGTCAACCGGCTTTCCGTGTAGCGCATCGCAGCGGGATTATCGCCATCGACGTTTCCAAAATTCCCCTGCCCGTCGATCAGCGGATAGCGCAGGGAAAACGTTTGAACCAGGCGCACCAGCGCGTCGTAGATCGACTGGTCGCCATGCGGATGAAACTTACCCATCACATCGCCGACGACGCGCGCCGACTTCGAGAAACTTCCCGTGGGATCGAGCCTCAGCCGCTGCATCGAGAACAGCAGCCGCCGATGTACTGGCTTCATCCCGTCGCGAACGTCCGGCAGCGCGCGCTGCATGATCGTCGAAAGCGCATAAGCGAGATACCGCTCGCCAAGGGCGTCCTTGAGGTCGACCTCACGCAGCAAGTCCTCAAGCGCCATAACGAATCCCTCAGCCGGTGTGGAAGAGCGTTTGACTACCGGCCTGAGCCAACCGCCGCAAGCCGCTCGGCAAACCGCCCACGCGCCTGCGGCAGCACGGCACTGTGTTCCTGCGCCATGCGCTCCAAGAAAAAGCCCGTTAACGCCAGACCGTCCACAAGATCGTTGGCTGCAACCGCGCCGTCGCCCGGCGTCAGAAATCGAGGCAATTTCAGCAACCGGTCGCGATAAGGCTCGGCTGCGGTACCGCTAACGGCGCGCCCTGTTTTTGGCGACACAAAGCGAAGATCGTCGTCCGTACCCGTTACAGCGCACCTCGTGAGGTCGAGACCAAACCCCAGGTCCTCAAGCAGCATCAACTCGAAGCGAACATAGTCCGCAACCCAAGCCGGTGATACCTGTCCCGTAATCGACTGAAGCAACGCATCAAGCGCTTCGAATGCGCGGGCATGCAGCTCGCGTTCGGGCAGCGTCGCGGCACAAACCGCACAAGCAGAGCTCAGTCCGGCCAGCTTCAGCGCATCGTCGAAAAACTGCGCCGCGCGTGCGGCCGCAAGCTCGATTGTATAGCCACCCAACTGTTGATCGAGCCGCCCGCGCCAATGAAGCTTGACCGCGTTGCCGGGCTCCAGCGCACCCTTCAACCGCTTCGACATCGCGCCACGCACAAGCCCCAAATGCCGCCCATGCTCGCGCGTCAGTGCCTCGAGAATAGCGCCGTTCTCCCCAAACGGCCGCAAGCCCAAAACGATGCCATCGTCGGTCCACTCCATGCCGCCCAAGCAATGCGCGCGGCTTGCGCGTGTCAAGGGTATAGAGCGCGGGCAAACGACCTGTGCGTGTCGTTGTCGCGATGAGCCGATACCGATAGCCTCAACCTGTTTCAACCACCTGACACAGCCGCAGAGGCTTGGGGGAGATTATGCGCTTACCACTTACAGCACTCGTCGCCGCCATCGTTGCTTTCGCCGTGCCTGCGCAAGCAGCAGAACCGGCCGATTCCCCGCTCGCAAATCCTGACAAGATCTACGACAGCGTAACGCTCGAAGGCGTCGTCGAGATCCTGCGCGAGATGGGCGCGCAGCAGGTCGAGATCAAAGAGGCCGGCGGTCAGAAGAGCATCCTGATGGTCGACGGCGGCGTTCCCTACAACGTCGCGACTGGGCTCTGCGACAAGCGCCCGGGAAAGTGCCTTGTCCTCGGCATTCTGGTGATGGTCGAGAACGGGTCCGGCGGCTACCCGCTCGACGCCTTGAACGTCATCAACAAGAACAACATGTTCGTGACGCTCTTCAAGGAAGACAGCGCAAAGTTCGGCGTCAGCCGCTTGCAGCTCGTCGACGGCGGCGTGACGAAAAGGAACCTGGTCATCAACATCGCCTCGTTCGTCGCCACGTTCCGCGAAGCGATGCAGCAGCTCTCGACGCAAACTATCGCCGGCTATCAATACGGCAGCGGCCGGTACCAACGCGCGAGCTTCGGCCAAACGCAAATCCGCCCCGTCGTCGCGACGCCGCGCGAAATGCAGGAATTCGTGGGCCAAATGGGGAGCCAATACCGAACCACGCTGCGCCGGCCTCGCTGAGAGGCTATTTCTTCGGGCGCTCAAGCCCCATTTCACGATAGTGCGCGGGATCGTCGGCCCAG
>JANNEL010000450.1:0-2564 GCA_031378595.1 Alphaproteobacteria bacterium | reverse complement strand
GTGCGCTCCTCGACGCCATACCGCTTGAGCCAATATCCGATCGTCATGACGTCCAGACCATAGTGCCTGGCACTCTCACGCCACCCCATGACCCCTGTGCGAATGTCAGTGCAAACCCGAACCTTGAATTCCCGGCTGTATGTCCGGCGCACGGCCTTCTCCTCGTGTGAGGCCCAAAAAGCCGCTTCCCAAACCACCCCATGGTCCAGCCGAACGGGGACACTCCAAAGCGTCTGGGATCCGTCTGTGACATTCCGGTCATTTCGATTATTCGCCTATCACTCTGACTAATCGGTACAGGTATGTGCGCGGCCACGCCGGTTCAATGCGACGGATCGGTTGCGGCGATTTGGCGTGGGGCGCGTCACTCCCACTTTGTCATCCCGGCCGAGCGGAGCGGAGCGAAGCGAGAGCCGGGACCCAGGAGAGCAGGCTGAGTACATCAGAGCGCTGAGACGCCGCGCTCGTTCTCCTGGGTCCCGGCTCGCAAGCTGCGCCGCGCTGCTATCGCAGCGGGCTGCGCTAGCGTCCGGGATGACAGGTTGAGTTGCGATGCGCAGTCGGCGTCCGGGATGACAAGTTGAGTGGCGTTGCTCTAATCTCCGCTCGCCAAAAAATGCGAGGAAGCTATGGGGAAGCGGAAAAAGACGGCGGCAAAGCCGAAACGGGCGACGGCGAAAAAGGGCGTGACGTTGCTGGTGGGTACGCGCAAAGGCGCGTGGTTCTTTCATTCGGACGCATCGCGCAAGACTTGGAAAGCGGACGGGCCGCATTTCCTGGGCCAGGTCGTCAATCATTTGGTGCGCGATCCGCGCTCCAGCACGCTTTTGATGGCGGCGAAGACCGGGCACCTCGGCCCTACGATTTTCCGATCGACGGATAAGGGCAAGACTTGGAAGGAGGCTGCAAAGCCGCCGGCCTTTCCGACCGTGAAAGACGGCAACGGGCGGGCGGTGTCGCACACGTTTTGGCTCTCGCCCGGACATTCGAGCGAGCCCGGCGTTTGGTGGGCGGGCACGTCGCCGCCGGGGCTCTTCGTTTCGACCGATGACGGCGTTTCGTGGGAGAGCGTCGACGGCTTCAACGAGAACGAGATGTACCTGAAGTGGTGTCCACCGGACGGCGGCACGCCGGACGGGGCGCTGCTCAATCAGATTCTGATCGATCCGCGCGATGCGACGCACATGTACATCGCGACGTCGACGGGCGGCGTGTTCGAGAGCAACGATCGCGCGCGCTCATGGCGGCCGTTGAACAAGAACGTCGAGGCGAACTTCAATCCCGATCCCTATCCGGAGTTCGGGCAGGACGCGCATTACATCGCGCTCGCCGCCACGAACCCGGACCGGCTTTGGCAGCAGAACCATTGCGGGATCTACCGGCTGGACAGACCCGGTGACAAATGGGACCGCATCGGCAACGCGATGCCCAAGACGGTCGGCGACATCGGTTTTACGATTCTCGATCATCCGCGCGACGAAGATACGGCGTGGGTGTTTCCGATGGACGGCACCGACGTGTGGCCGCGCACAAGCCCGGAGGGCAAGCCCGCCGTCTATCGCACGCGCAACGCCGGCAAGACGTGGGAGCGCCAGGACAAAGGCTTTCCGAAGAAACAGGGCTGGTTCACGGTGAAGCGCCAGGCGTTCTGCCGCGACGCGATGAAGGCGGTCGGCTTGTACCTGGGCACGACCGGCGGCGAAGTGTGGGCGAGCACGAACGAAGGCGGCCGCTTCACGCAGATCGCGCGGCACCTGCCGGAGATTTATTCGGTCGAGGCGGTGGCGCGACTGTGAGCGTCACGGTCTTCATCCCGCAACAGCTGCGCAGCTACACGCGCGGCGCCACGACGGCGCCGGCGACAGGCAAGACGGTGGACGATGCGCTCAACGACCTCGATGCACGCTTCCCCGGCATCCGCTTTCGCGTGATCGACGAACAGGGGCGCATTCGCGAGCACATGCGGATTTTTGTCGACGGCGAGCGCGTGCGGGAGATCGGCGTGAAGCTCGGGCCGAAGGCGGAGGTGCATGTGTTTGGGGCGTTGAGTGGGGGCTGACGAGATGAGTGGTGGCGCGATCGATCAAACAGTTCAGGAAAGTTCGGGAATTTGGGCCTGGACGGAACGCGAACTGAACAAACTCGCGCGCACGCCACCACCGGTGTTGTGGCACTACACAGACGGAACGGCATTGATCGCCATCGTCGAAACTGGGTCCCTGTGGGCAACTCAACTCTCGTGCCTGAATGACTACTCCGAACTTAGCTACGCTATGCGCCTGGTTCGCCGTGAACTTGAGGCGCTTCATTCACTGCACCGGGGCAATGTCGCGGTTACGCTCATGCTGGACTCCGCTATTGACGGGTTGCAGGAGCGATATTCGGCAACGAATGAGTGGTTCGTCTGCTGTCTGTCAGCGAATGAGGACGACCTAAGTCAATGGCGAGCTTACGGCCGTGGCGAGGGCGGCTACGCGATCGGGCTCAGCAGCGCGGTGCTCGGGCTACTTGGCGCGCGGCAATATCACTTCCTCGCAGCAGTGAACTACGACACGGCGGCCCAC
>JANNEL010000419.1:0-3655 GCA_031378595.1 Alphaproteobacteria bacterium | reverse complement strand
CCGCGCCGCGCGGCTGATCCATCAACATCGCTGTATGCCCACGCCGCGCCAACCGCACATACCGACGCGTCGAGGCATCGCCGGTTAGCGGATGCAACTCCGCCCCGGTCCACCCGGCGGTCTTGATGAACGCATGCATTTGTTCCGGCCGGGACATTATTCGGACCCCGGCAAGCGCAACGTTTTCACCCGCACCGACCACGAGCCACGCCCGACGAGTTTCATCAGTCGCGTCTCGCCATCGACGGCTTCGAACATAATGTCGAGCCGATCGCCCGGCAGCTGCGCGCCCATCCGATCCGGCCATTCGACAACCAGAACGCCGCGCTCCAACGCCTCGTCGAGTCCAAGCTCACGCAATTCACTCTCGGCCTTGACCCGGTAGAGATCGACATGCGCAATCGTAAAGTTCTGCGCCTCGTAAGTTTGCACGAGCGTAAAGGTTGGGCTCGGCACCTCTTCGCGCGGAAGGAACGTCCGCACGATCCCGCGTGCCAGCACCGACTTGCCCGCGCCAAGCGGCCCGCTGAGCGTCACCGTATCGCCGGCCGCCAGATGCTGCGCGATCTCACGGCCGAGCGCCGCAGTGTCGGCCTCGGTTTGGAGATCGAATGAACGATAGAAACTGTCGATACCGGAGGATGCAGGGCTGACGCGCATGAGGCCCTTCTACCCGTGGCTCTGGGTCAACTCAATGCCACCGCGCACGATCTGAAAACGCCCGATTTGCGCGGTTGCTGCGAAGGCTTACCCCGTGCTAACCGACAGTGGGTTCAAGGGGCGCGGGGCGCGCTGATTTCATGACCGAATCGGTCCTCATCATCGGCGCCGGACAGGCGGCAAGCCAGCTCACCGCAAGCCTGCGCCAAGACGGCTTCGCGGGCGGCATAACGCTGGTCGGCGACGAGCCCTACATTCCCTATCAGCGCCCACCGCTGTCGAAAGCGTTTCTGGCAGGCGAGCTCGCGCGTGAGCGCCTGTTCATCAAGCCGGATGAATTTTACACCGAAGCGAAAATCGACCTGCATTTGAACACCCGGGCCACCGCCATCGACCGTGGGCGCAAGACTGTGAAGCTCGCGAATGGTAAGGACCTTCCCTACACCACCTTGGCGATAACGACCGGCTCACGCGTGCGCATACTCCCGCTGCCTGGCGCAGACTTGCCCGGCTGCTACTACCTGCGCGGCATCGCCGACGTTGAACTGCTGCAAGACAAACTAAAGCCCGGCAATCGCGTCGCGATCATCGGCGCAGGCTACATCGGGCTTGAGGTCGCGGCGGTGGCCGCCAAACACAAACTCAAAGTCACGGTGCTGGAAGCGTTGCCGCGGGTCATGGCGCGTGCCGCCTGCCTCGAAATCTCGGCATTCTATGAAGACGTCCACCGCAAGGCCGGTGTCGATATTCGCTGCAACACAAAGCTCGAAGCGATCGAAAAGAACGGCGACGGGCTCCGCATCAAAACGTCCGGTGGCCCAGTCGACGTCGATTTCGTACTGATCGGCATTGGCATTGTCCCGAACGTTGAACTCGCCCTCGATGCCGGCTTGAAGGTCGACAGCGGCATCGTCGTCGATCACCACGCGCGCACCGAAGACCCCGCGATCTACGCAATCGGCGACTGCGCAAATCTGCCCTGCACCCATTCGACCACCGGCCGCGTCCGCCTCGAATCCGTCCAAAACGCGATCGACCAAGCGAAACACGCTGCGGCCGCCATTCTCGGCAAGCCGAAGCCCTACAACGAGGTCCCCTGGTTCTGGTCCGACCAATACGACCTCAAGCTCCAAATCGCCGGCTTGGGGCACCTCGACGACCAGATCGTCATCCGCGGTGACCCGGCCAGCCGCTCGTTCGCGGCCTTCCGCCTACGCGACGGTGTCGTAGCGGCAGTGGAGGCCGTCAACGCCGCCCCCGAATACATGATGGGCAGACGCCTCATCGCCGCGCGCGCCCGCGTCGCGCCGGACCGTCTTGCAGACAAGACCATACCTATGAAAGACATGGGCTAACAACGGACCTCCGGACACGACATGGCGAAGATCAAGTACATCGAGCACAACGGAAAAGAGCACGTCGTCGACGTGAAGCCCGGTATGTCCGTGATGGAAGGGGCGGTCAAAAACCTGATCCCCGGCATCGACGCCGACTGCGGCGGCGCCTGTGCCTGCGCCACCTGCCACGTCTATGTCGGACAGGAATGGCTCTCGAAAATCGAGCCGATGCAGGAAATGGAAAAGACGATGCTCGACTTCGCCGAAGGCGTCGAAACGAACAGCCGCCTCTCCTGCCAAATCAAAGTCACGGACGCCCTCGACGGCTTCACCGTCAAAATGCCGAAGAGCCAACACTAGGTCTGGGACCACCGGCATCGGCGCCTTCACTTCAACAAGGCAAGGAACCGTAGGTATCGCGTCCCCGACACTTGTAGACATGCGGTTGATGCGTGCCGCGGACTCGTGGCAAACTCCTGACCTCAGGAGAGAGGGCCGAGATGCACAAGTTTATTTTGATCGGACTGTCAGGCGTCGCACTTTGCGGTTGTTCGATAGGGCGGGCGCAATTGGCGGAAGATGCTCAGGTCGAAATGATCGGCATGAAGAAGTAGCAAGTCTTAGTCTGCATGGGCGCACCGGCACGACGCGCAGCGGAGGGCTCAACGGAAGTCTGGTCGTACCTCTCCGGCAACGGAAACACTGATGGAAGCTGCACAGTTGCCATCGTCATGAGCGACGGTGTTGTGTCTCGAGTTTCCTATTCTGGGCCAACGGGCGGCATCTTTACCAAGGGTGAACAGTGCGCTTATGCGGTTCAAAATTGCGTACCGGCCGAGAACTGAGACCGCCAATTGGAATTTTCGCTGATCAAATACGAGGGCATTCATCTGTTCCACGCTCTTGTCGTGCATGAGAAAGTCGCTTGTATGCGCCTGCTGATCGACGCAGCACTATTGGGGATACGTAAACAGCATCTTTGCTCTCCTCTATATGCAACATGCATCAGCATGGAAGCTATCGCCACCCTCGCACTACGAGTGATGAAGCAAAAATGTTCGATTTCACTGTGCACGGTTGGAATGACGTCGCCTCAATAGTAACGATTACCGCCGTGCCGATCGGTTTGGTTGGTCTTCTGCTTGCCTACCGACAACTCAAGGCGCAGGCGACCCTTGAGATGGCCGAAGGCGAACTGCAGGCAGCAACGTACGAGGACAGCTTCGTTCGCGAGTATCGCAAGATTGTGCAGCAAATACCCACTGCCGCACTGCTTGGTGAGCTACTAACGCCTCGCGAGCGTACGAAATCGTTGAATGCATTTTATCACTACATCGACCTTTGCAACGAACAGGCATACCAAGCCAAGCAAGGTCGAATTCGCAAGGCGACTTGGGACGAATGGAAATCCGGGATTGAAGGAAACCTTCGCCGACCCGAGTTTATGCGGGCATGGGCTTATGTAGCTGCAAAATCAGACGGTGAGTTCCAAGACCTGAGGGTCATTGTGAACCCTGCGCCCTACGACACCAACTCCGGCTACCCTCCGCCACCTGGTGACCAAGGCGAGTAGCGCTGGCATGGAGAACAATATTTGTAATTTCCGGTGACACGTCGCAGTCTGTGGGTTCGCGCTCCTCGCTAGGCGCCAGCCAACA
>JANNEL010000413.1:0-2185 GCA_031378595.1 Alphaproteobacteria bacterium | reverse complement strand
CTTCGGGATGGACCTGCAGCGTGTGCCGGGCGACGGCGTGGTCACCGGCTGGGGTACGATCAACGGGCGGTTGGTTTATCTCTTTGTGAAAGACTTCACGGTGTTCGGCGGGTCGCTGTCGGCGGCGCATGCGCAGAAGATCGTCAAGATCCAGGATATGGCGCTGCGGAACGGGGCGCCGGTCATCGGGGTGTTCGATGCTGGCGGCGCGCGTATTCAAGAAGGCGTGGATGCGCTGGCCGGGTACGGCGAAGTGTTCGCTCGGAACGTTCTGTCGTCGGGCGTGATCCCGCAGATCTCGGTCATCATGGGACCGTGTGCCGGCGGCGACGTCTATTCGCCCGCGATGACGGACTTCATCTTCATGGTGCGCGACACGAGCTACATGTTCGTGACGGGCCCCGACGTCGTGAAGACGGTGACGAACGAGGTCGTGTCGGCGGAGGAGTTGGGCGGCGCGAAAGTGCACACGACGAAATCGTCGATCGCGGACGGCGCGTACGACAACGACATCGAGTGCCTGACGCAGATGCGGCGCTTGATCGACTACCTGCCGTCTTCGAACCGCGAGCCGCCGCCGTCATGGCCGTCGTTCCAGGACGTCGAGAAAGACGACATCTCGCTCGACACGCTGATCCCGGCGAATCCGAACAAGCCCTACGACATGAAGGAGCTGATCCTGAAGGTCGCGGATGAGGGCGACTTCTTCGAGATTCAGGAGAACTTCGCGAAGAACATCCTCACGGGGTTCGGGCGGATCGAAGGGTCGACGGTTGGGTTCGTCGCGAACCAACCGATGATGCTGGCCGGCGTGCTGGACAGCGACGCGAGCCGGAAGGCCGCGCGGTTTGTTCGGTTCTGCGACTGCTTCAATATTCCATTGGTGACGTTCGTTGACGTGCCGGGGTTCTTGCCGGGCACGGCGCAGGAATACGGCGGGTTGATCAAGCACGGCGCGAAACTGCTTTTCGCGTTCACAGAAGCGACGGTGCCGAAGATCACCTGCATCACGCGCAAAGCGTTCGGCGGGGCCTATGACGTTATGGCGTCGAAGCACATGCGGGCCGACATCAACTATGCGTGGCCTACGGCGCAGATTGCGGTGATGGGCGCGAAGGGCGCGGTCGAGATCATTTTCCGCGCCGACATAAACGATCCCGCCAAGATCGCGGAGCGGACCAAGGAGTATGAGGAACGCTTCCTCAACCCGTTCGTCGCGGCGCAGCGCGGATACCTGGACGAAGTGATTATGCCCCACGGCACACGGCGGCGGATTGCGCGGGGCTTGCGCAGCTTGCGAAACAAGCGCGTGGAGATGCCGTGGAAGAAACACGACAACATTCCGTTGTGACGCCGCAGTAACGACGTTAGCGAGAGAACACCATGAAGCACACGATCATTCTTGCATCCGCCGCGCTTGCACTTGCCGCTTGCGTCGATATGGACGCGCCAGGTGCCGCTCCTGCACCACAGCCGACGGTGGCGAAGATCACCGGCGCCGACTTTGCTTGGCGTACGAAGACGCTTTCGAGCGACCACTTTGAAGGTCGCGGGCCGGGCACGACGAAAGGCGAAGCCGCCGCGGATTGGATTGCGGATGAAATGAAGCGCATGGGACTGAAGCCCGGTGCGAACGGCAGTTACTTCCAGGACGTGCCAGCAGCTTCGATCGCGCTCGATCCCACGCAGTCGTCGTTCGAGGTTGTGGGGCCGGACGGCGCGAAGCAGCTCAAGAGTGGCGATGAAGTCGCGTTCTGGTCGCCGCGTTTCGACAAGGCCGATCACGCGGTCAAGAATTCCGAGCTCGTGTTCATCGGTTACGGCGTCAATGCGCCGGAAGAGCGGTGGAACGATTTCAAGGGCATCGACGTCAAAGGCAAGACGATCGTGCTGATGATCAACGATCCCGGTTTCATCGTGGGCGACACGAGCATGTTCAAGGGCCGGGCGATGACCTACTACGGCCGCTGGACCTACAAGTTCGAGGAAGCGGCGCGTCGCGGTGCGGCCGCCGTGATCATCATTCACGAGACTGAGCCTGCCGCGTACGGTTGGCAGGTTGTGCGGAATTCGAATGCCGGCGCGAAGTATTACCTGGATAGGCCGAACGGGAACGCGGACCTCGCGGTCGTACATTCGTGGGTTACGACAGAGGCGGCGAAGACATTGTTTGCGCGCGCCGGTC
>JANNEL010000408.1:0-10585 GCA_031378595.1 Alphaproteobacteria bacterium | reverse complement strand
AGCGCCATGTCGTTGTAGTAGACGAGCGGGAAGGCGCGGCTGGTCGTCTGTTCGATGCAGCCGAACGGATAACGGTCGAGCCAACGCAGCAGGCCCGGCACGTCGTCGAAGCCGCGGCCGCCCGTCACCGTGACCGCCACTTGCGCGGTGCCCGGCTTGAACGAGGACAACAGTTCCTTGCCGAACTTGTCGTCGCGGCCGGGTGTGATGACGGCGACGTCTTCCGACGACACCGGGAGTTGCGGCTCGCGCACTTCGATCGGCCACGAGCGATCGACCTTGAAGCCGTTCGGGCCTTCGACGTGGAGCGCGATCGAACCGATGCCGATTTGGGCGGCTTCGAGCGGGACCGGCACCAACGAGCGCTGACCTGCGCCGAGGTTCATCGCCAGGGCGGTTTGTCCGCCAGGGCTTGCGACTGCACCTGAGCCTTTGATGGTTGCCGAATAACGGCCGGCGCCACCTTCGACGTTGTGCATGTTCAACGCGGCGGAGATCTTGTCGCCCGGTGCGATGAAGCGCGGCAGGATGACTTCAGCGACGACGCTGTCGCGCACGGTCATCGGCATTTCGGCGTGGCCGAGCTTGCCGTTCGTGTAGGCGACCGCCATCAGGCGCAGTTCGCCTGCGAAGTCCGGCACGTTCAGCGTGATCGTGCCTTTGCCGCTGTCGCCCAAGGCGACGAGCCCTGAGAACAGCGAGACCGTCTTTTGCGGAACGACCGCGCGCGCGCGGCCACCGACGCCGTCACCACCGGTTTTCAGTTCGCCCACTATCGCGCGATCGGTCGAGATCAACCGGCCGTAATCGTCGCGCATGTCGAGACCCAGACGGCGCTTGCCGAAATAGTGGTTGTTCGGGTCGGGGCTTTCGAAGTCCGTCAGCTGCAAGATGCCTTCGTCGACGGCGGCGAGTGTCACGTAGACAGCCTCACCCCAGCCTTGGTTCTTCACCTCGATCGGGATGGAGACGAGTTGGTTCGGCTTGACCTTCTTCGGTGCGCCGATCGTGACGGCAAGCGTGCGCGGTGCCGGATCGACGGCGAGCCAGGCCACGCCGATCGCGCGCACGGGTGCACGCGTCTGCACGGAGGCGAGCGGACGGTAGTGGGTCACGAGCGCGTAAGCGCCTGCACCCCAATCCGACGACACGGGGATTGAGACCGTCCCGCCGGATGCCGAGATGTCCACCATCTTCGTGAAGTGGATCTTGTTCGAGGCAACGACGATCAACGCCTTGCCGTCGGTCGGCGCGTTGATCTTGATGTGCGCCGTGTCGCCCGATGCGTAGAGCTGCTTGTCCGCCGTCACCTGCACGCGGTCCGGACGGTCGTTCGAAGCGCCCGAGCCCCAGCCCGACCAGAAGCGGTAGGACGTGGTGGCACCACTTGCGCCATCGGCCACGGTCAGGCGGTAGGAGCCCCACGGCAGCGACTTCGACACTTTGAAGACCTTGCCGGCCGAGAGATCGGTCTTGCCGCCCGCCACGATGCGGTCGTTGACGACGCGTTCGTACTTCCAGTCGTTGTCGACTTGGTACCAGCGGTAGTCCACGTCTTCGTTGACGAGTTCCCAGGTGACGTTGGCGACTTGCTTGAAGCGGCCGTCGGCGTCGACCGCGACCACGTCGAGGTTGGCCGGCGTGTTTTCCTGCACAGAGTCGTAGTCGAACTGAGGGCGGACGCCGAGCATCGTCTCGCGCGTGCGGACGGGCAGCGACACTTGATCCGACGTCGTGCGGCCACCGGGTTCGAAGATGGCGATGTTGATGTCGGCTTTGAGCGGCAGCGACGTTTCTTTCAGTTCGTCGATTGCAGCGGTTGCTTGCGTCTTACCGGTGGCGTCCGTCTCCGGCACGTTCATGGTCACTTGCGTGCCTTCGAACGTGTCGTCGACTTTGCCGAAGCGGTAATCCTTGAGGGCTGCGACGTTGGCGAACGGCGTGCTATCGCGCGTGATCGTCATCGTGCCTTCGCCGCCGAGGCCCGCGGCCGGCGCGCCGTAGAGGAAGCGGCCATTGACGTCGACGACGGCTTGGCTGCCCGGACGCAGAATCTTCTGCGTGGGTTTCAGTTCCACTTTCAGCTTTTGCGGCACGAAATCTTGCACGTCGAACGCGACGCGGCCAACGGGATCGCCCTTCGGGTCGATGTAGGCGGCCACTTGCCAACGGCCGCGCGGCGCGGTGTTGGTCAGCGTCACGGGCGAGGCGATGCCGCCTGCCTGCAAGTCCTTCACGGTCCACTTCTTGGCTTCCAAGCCGTCGGGACGCGAGAGCACGAAGTTCAGCTGCACGTCGCCCAGCGCCTTGGCTTGTTGGTCGCGCAGCATCGTCGTGACGTTGACGGTCTCACCCGGGCGATAGACGCCGCGGTCGGTGTAGAGATACGCGTCGATAGCATCGGGCGAGGCGCGGCCTTCGACGCCGCGGTCTGTCAAGTCGAATGCGGGGCGGCGCAGGTCGAGGAACGTGAAGTCGTTGCCTGCCCCATAGGCCATCACGACGACGGGTTCGGAGCCACCGGTGCCGCGCGTGACGGCGGCGTCGAACTGCGCGCGGCCGTCGCCGCCGGTCGTGCGCGAGACGAGTTCTTCGTTGTTGCGCGCGACCAGCGTCAGCTTCACGCCGGAGATGGGCGCTGCCGTGCGCAGCGAACGCACGAAGACGTTCAAGCCGTCTTTGCCTTTGAACGTCGTCAGCGCGAGGTCGGTGTCGACCACGAACTGTGCGGCTTTCGGCTTCCACTCGACGTTTTCTTCGGTCGAAGATTTGTCGGCGGCGTCTTGCGCCACGATCAGATAAACGCCCGGCAGCTTTTGCGGCATCGCCTTGCGGATCGGGAACAGCGTGATCGCTTCGTCATTGCGGCGGTTGCCAGGGACTTTCAGCTGACCGGTCCATACGACCGTGCCTTGCTCGCCTTCGATGTTGTTGCGTTCGTAGTCGTAGAACTCGCGTTGATCGACGACGCCGGTTTGCAACTGCGACAGCAGACGGTCGCCGACGCGCACGACTTTGATGTCGAGGTTCGCGACGTTGACGGTCGTGATCGGAACGCCGTCGGTATTTTCGCGCGGGAGGACGAGGCCGTTGCCGAAGCGCACGAGTGCGGGCTTGTCGCGCAGTTCGACGGGCAGCGTTTCGGCTTTCGTCAGCTTCTCTTGATCTTTGCCGGCCACCTTCACTGCGGGCAGGCCCGGCTTCAGTTCGAGCTGATAGGTCTGACCGAACGCCAAGCCCTGGATGCAGAGGCGATCTTCGGAGACGCGCAGTGCGAACGTCGCTTCGGGATCGAACTTCAGATAGTCCTCGTACTTCGTGGCGCCGCTGTTATCAAGCTTGCGGGTGAAGACGAGACACGCTTCCGGTTCGTCGCCGGACGTTTGGACCTCGAGCCTGCGGAACGCGAAATACGGTGCGGGTTCTTCGGGCGTTGCGGTGACGGGACCGGTCGTCGTGGTGCCGGTCGTGCCGGTCTCGCCGGAGACTGTCGACGTGTCGGCGGTTTGGAAGCCGCCCTGTTGTCCGACGTACCGCACAGACAAAAAGATCGCCGCCGTGAGAGCCACGACGACGGCAAGAACGATCAGCACGCGCTGCATTTGATTGAGTCCCCGAGATCAAAACAGTTCGGCGCGAAGGTCCGATCGCGCCTTGGTTCCGCTTCGTAGCACATCATGTCGAAGTGCACAGGTCAGCGGTGACCGTCACACTCTGCCGCCATGTTGTTCGCTTTGGGGCACAAGTTCGGGTTGTTTGAGGCATTTTTCCCCCGGGCTTGTGCAACGCAGCAACGGGTGCGGTTCATCTTGCACCTGCTAGGTTCGGCCAATGCGAATCGATGTTGCGACGGATACCCTCAGGGTTGTTCAATCGCGGCCTCGCGGGTGATAGCGGCTTATCTGGGAACAGCCCATGCTTGATCGAGTTTTTGGCGTGCGCGGGTGGCTCACCTGTGCGGTTTTTCTGCTGTCGGCGCTGCCCGCGGCGGCTGCGTGCGATATCCCCTCCGCCATTCAAAAGGCGGGCGGGTCGATCGACGCGGCAGCCACGCAGGCGTTCTATGAAGCGTATGGCCAGGTCTGCGCCTGGGACGACAGCGACAGCCAAGTGCTGATTTCCATGCTGCAGACGGCGGGCGATCAGGGGCTCGACCCCGAGATTTTTCACGCCTATGGGGCAACGCGAGCCGATGCGTCGATGCGCGACGTGCTGCTAACGGACGGGGCACTGAAATACGCGGCCGCGATGAGCCGCGGACTGACCGGCGAGCCGCCGCCGAAGACGGACTTACCCTTTTCGCGCTCGGAAGCCGAGTTCGTGGACGGGCTGATCGACGCGCTGACGCAAGACGAGCTTACGCGCTGGCTCGATTCGTTGCCGCCCAAGTCGCGGACCTACACCCAGCTGGTCGACGCCTTGCGGATGTACCGCGCCATCGACGCCGCCGGCGGGTTTCCGGTGTTGCCCGACAGTTTGGTGCAGAAATCGAAGCGCAAGGAGCGCAACTTTGCACCTCTCCGCCAGCGCTTGGTCTTGGAAGGCGACCTGGATGCCGATGACGGGTCGGAGAAATGGGACGCGGCGCTGGAGGCTGCGACCGCGCATTTTCAGGCGCGCAACGGGCTTCGGGCCGATGGGCGGATGACGTGGAAGACGCTTGAGAAGCTCAACATTCCGGCCAGCGACCGCGTGGCGCAACTCGGGCTCAATCTGGAACGACTTCGCGTGTCGGAGCGCGACACGCCGGAGACGCGGGTCGAGGTCAATATTCCGGACGCGACCGCCATCTTTCATCGCAACGGCGAGGTGGTGCTCGCCATGAATGCGGTGGTGGGTGCGGTCGGGCACGAGACGCCGACGCTGACCAGCACGATCGATACGGTGATCTTGAACCCGACGTGGACGGTGCCGCAGTCGATCATCAAGAGGGAGATCGAGCCTGCGATCCGCCGGAACAAGAACTACATCGCCAACAACCATATGTACTGGGCGGGCGAGCAGCTGGTGCAAGAGCCCGGCGCGCACAACGCGCTTGGCCGGGTGAAGTTCGACTTCCCGAACAAATACAGCGTCTATCTGCACGACACGCCGTCGCGCCGGCTCTTCACCGACCCTGAGCGCGCGCAGAGCCACGGGTGCGTTCGGTTGCAGAAGCCGCAGGAACTGGCGGCGCTTTTGCTTGAAGGCGCGGAGCGCTGGGACAAGAGCGCCATCGAAGAGGCGATCGACGCAGGCGCGACGCGGCGAATCGCGGTGCCCGAACCGGTGCCCGTCGTTCTGACCTACCGCACCGCTTTCCTCGGCGAAGACAATACGGTGAACTTCCGGGCCGACGTTTATGGCTGGGACAGCAAGCTTGCAGCGAACATGGCGCAAAAGGCTGCCGCCATGGGGGCAGAGCCAACACAGTGGTGAGCGATTTCGCGCGCGCCTACTTGTGGCATCTGGCGCGTGCGCTCTGCTCGTACTATTGGTGATTCAAGAAAAGTGACGTGGGGACGGCCGGTTCACAACCGGCGGCGAAAACAAGTGCGGGCAAGCCTTTTTCTTCTGGGGATGCTTTTCCTCGCCGGGTGCGCAACGACGGTTGTAAACACAACCGATTCGGCAACCGTGGCGCGTTATGAGGCATTCAAGAGCGCCAACGTGACGTTGCCCATGGGCACGCTCGAGGCGGCCGAGTGGACCATCAACCGGCCCGCGGCTTACGACCTTTTGGCGGGCGGGCACTGGCGCGAACTTGCCGACCTCGTTCAGCGCAAAGGCATCAACAACGATCTTGCTTGGTATTACCTGGGACGCGCCGCCGAAGGGCTGAACGATGCGAACCTGGCGCGCACGTATTATCAGCGCAGCCTCGATCGCACGACGTCCGAGAAATACAGCGCCAGTTGCCAAGGCAAAGTGATGAGCATGTGCGACGGGTTCGATTTCCCGGACGTCGCACAGGCGCGGCTTGCCTCGCTGCAAGCTGCCGCACCGGCCGATCCTTCCACGCCCTCGATCAGCGACCCGGCCGAAGGCGGCAAGGCGAACGCGTTGTTGCGCACGGGGACGGGCTTCACCGTCGACCCTTCGGGCTTTGTGGTTACGAATTATCACGTCGTGCAGTCGTGCGGGGCGGTTTCGTACTTGCTGATGAACAGCAAGTCGGTCGATGCGACGGTCGTGGCCAGCGATCCGGCGAACGACTTGGCGCTTTTGAAATTGAAGCAGGGTTCGAAGTCTGCGGCGGTGTTTCAAGATCCGGAGAAGCTGCGCGCGGGCGACGATGTGATCGTGTTCGGCTATCCGCTCTTGGGGCAGCTGGCCAGCAGCGGCAATCTTACGCGCGGATCGGTGACGGCGCTGTCGGGTCTTCGCGACGATGCGCGCTATTTCCAGATGTCGGCACCCATTCAGCTCGGCAACTCCGGCGGGCCGGTGTTGAACGCGAGCGGGCGGGTGACCGGGATCGTGACCTATAAGCTGAACGCCGCGCGCGAACTCAAAGCCACGGGCGACATCTCGCAGAACGTGAACTTTGCGCTGAAATCGTCCGTGCTGCGCGCGTTCTTGGACTCGAACAGCGTCAAGTACACACGCGCCGAAGCCTCCACCGCCCAAGCGCCGGCCGACGTCGGCATCGACGCCGCAAAATTCACCGGCATCGTCGGCTGCTATAAGAGCTGACGCTCCTCTACTTGGTTGTCATGGTCCGCGTAGGCGGACCATGACAACCAAGTTTGGTATGAAGGGCGCTCGAATCGGGCGTTGGCCATCGGGTAGCTCAGTCTATGAATGTCGTCATTATCGGTGCGGGGCTTGTCGGCATTACGTCGGCGTATGCGTTGCACAAGGCGGGGGCGAAGGTTGTTGTCGTCGAGCGGCGCCGCGGGCCTGGGCTTGAGACGAGTTACGGGAACGCCGCGCTTCAGCACCCGAGCTTGGTCGATCCGTGGAATTCGCCGGGCGTTGGTTGGGACTTGCTGAAGTGGATCGGGCGCGACGATGCGCCGATGCTTCTCCATCTCGCGCAGGTGCCGCAGTTGGCTGGGTGGGGTCTGCGGTTCTTGATGAACTCGCGGGCGCCACGATTCCAAGCGAATACGTTGAAGAACTTGCGGCTGGCGTTGCTCTCGCGACGCGAGATGGCGGCCATTCGCGAGGAGACGCGGGTTGCCTATCAATGCCGCAAGACGGGGACGCTCGCCGTTGCGCGGTCGGCTGCGGTGTTGCGTGCAGCGCAGGCGCATGCGGCTTTCATCGCGCCGCACGGTATTCAGTTTCGCAGTCTCTCGCGCGACGAGACGGTGGCGTTGGAGCCTGCCCTTCTTCCCATCGCGTCGGCGATCCAGGGGGCCGTCTTCTATCCGGAAGACGAGCGCGGCGATCCGCATGCGTTTTCGGTGGAGATGACGAACTATCTGACCGCGCGGGGCGTCACGTTTCTGTTCGACACCGAAGTGACCGCACTCCGCGCCGATAAGAAGCGCGTGCGGGCGGTCGATACGTTGGCCGGCGAGATCGAGGCGGATGCGTTCGTGCTGGCGGCGGCGAGCTTGAGCCCTGCACTTGCCGCGCCGCTCAAGGTTCGCATTCCCGTTCGGCCGGTGAAGGGTTACTCCGCCACGATCGAGGCCAAGGGTAATCCGTTCCTGCCCAAGACGCCGGTTTCGGATGCTGGTTTGCATGCGGCGGTCGTGCCGATCGGCGACGATAGGCTTCGCGTTGCCGGCACCGCCGAGTTCGCGGGCTTCGACAACGCGGTGCGCAAGCCCCGGGTCGACAATCTGCTGAAGCTTTTGAAGCGCATCTATCCGAAGTTCGTGGAGAGCGTGGACGTAAGCCACTTCGAGGCGTGGACCGGGTTTCGCCCGGTGAGCCCGGACGGCGTTCCGATCGTCGGGGCCACGCGGATGGCGAACCTGTTTGTAAACACGGGCCACGGGCATATCGGTTGGACCACGGCTGCGGGATCGGCGCGGCTGCTTGCGGACGTGATGCTGGGGCGTGCGCCGTTACTGTTGGCGCGGGAGTATGGGCTGGCGCGGTTTTGAAAGGGCGATTGCCCGCCCTCGCCAAGTGGCTTCGGCGCGGCAGTCTTGGTTCACTTGGAAGGCTGGCGAGCATGACGCCGCCGTCCCTCCCGACTTCACCGACGCGACCTACTTCAAGAAGCGCGGCGACATCGACCATGGCCTCAACGCGATCGCTGCGTGCGTGGGGAGGGCGGTCGCGCCGACTTCTTCGCGCAGAAACTTTGCTAGAAATCTCATCGATGCCCCCACTGGATTGCCTGCTGGCGGAGGTAACTTACGCGAGAAGCACCTGCTATTCGGTGAGCGCGCAGTGCGTGTTTGGAAATGCACTCCGACCCACTTCGTCGCGCGGACCCCACTTCGTCGCGCGGCGATCAGCCGGCCGCTTTCGTGAGAAGCGGTGCTGCGTGCGCGGAGACAAGGCGGTCCGGCGGAAAGTGCAACGTCGCCGACGTGCCTTTGCCGAATTCGCTCGTCAGCTCGAACCGGCCACCATGGGCTTCGATCAGGCCTTTGACGATCGGCAGACCCAAGCCCGTGCCGCGTTCGTCAAGACTGGCCACTTCATGCCGTCCTTGGCCGAAGCTTTCCAGCACGTGGCCCAAGTCCTCGGGCCGAATGCCCGCGCCAGTGTCGTGTACGCCGAGCGCGACGCCGCCTTCGATCAGGTGCGACGGTTCGATGCGGATCGTGACGGCACCACCCTTCGGGGTGAACTTCACGCCGTTGGTCAAGAGGTTCGCCAACATCTGCACGACGGCACGTTCGTCGGCCGCCAGGATGACGCGCGCGCGAGCATGAAAGCCGACGCGCACGCCCTTCGTCTCGGCGCGCAGGTGCACCAGACGCAACGCTTCGTTCACCGACAGCGATAGATCGACCTGGTCCGGGCGCAGTTCGAACTTGCCCGCCTCGATCTTGGCCAGGTCCAAGATGTCGTTGATCAAACGCAACAGATAGCGGCCGGAGACGTTGATGTTCTCGCCGTACTCGACGCAGCGTTCGATCGGGTCGTCGCGCCAAATGCGCGATCTGATCATGTCGGAAAAGCCGATGACGGCGTTCAGCGGCGTGCGCAACTCGTGGCTCATGTTGGCCAGGAAATCGGATTTGGCGCGGTTGGCGTGCTCAGCCTTCGCGGCCGCTTCGTCGGATGCGGCCTTGGCCAGCATCAGGGCGGCGACCAGGTCGGATTTCTCTTCCTGCAACACGAGAAGGGTGCGCGCGGCCTTGTGCTGCTGGCGAGCGACGACGGCCATGTAGCCGAGGAACAGCGTCGCAAGCAGTGAGATTGCTTGATGAAACGGCGATCCGCTCAACGCTGGCGGCACGACGATCGCACAGGCGAGCGGCAAGAACACGGCGCTGAGCCACGGTGCGCAGGGGGCGAGGACGGAAATGCTGGCTGGGATCGAACAGGTGTAGATCAAAATGAGGAACAGCTGCCCGGTGACGTCGCAATCGCTCCAGAAGACGTAGACGGGCGCGGTCCAAACCGAATGGAAGATGAGACCGTGCACGCAGCGCAAGGAAACCCAGCGGTCGAGGTTCTGGTTGTCAACGACGGAGCGCGCCTGCCAGAGATCGATCGCGGTGTTGGCGACCGTTACGGCGGTCACGGCCCACCACCACAGAAGCAGGCTTTCGAAAGGCACCCACTGATGGAGGACGGCACCGGCGGCGGCCGCCAAGACCGGTATGCCGACCGTGCTGGTTTGGTTCGTGCCGCACGCGAGAAGATATTGGTCGCGGCGCAGTCTGCGATCGGCGCGTTCGCGTTTTGAATAGAGGGCTGGCGTGGCCATCCGTGTCCACCTTTCAAAGTCTGCGAGCCCGGGAACGAGTATACTTGCGAGACGTTAAGGACGCGTTTGGCCTTCGTTGAGATTTGGTTTAAGCCGTCCCCGGAAAAACCGCCGCCCGGCGTATTGGTCGCGCGCGAAGCGTTCGCGGAGTGATCGTTTGGTTTCTGCGTCGATGCCTTTACGGATGAGGCCGATCAGGGTGGCGCAAGCTTTGTAGCGGCGGCGCAGCGCTTCGGCGGTCACCAGCCCTTAGGTCTTGCGGTCGCGGCGGCGCCGTTCAGTGCAGGCGGCGCGGATGGAGAGCTTCGGATTTTCTTTGCGCACGCGTTCGACGGCGCGGAAGACGGCGCGTTCGGACAGCGCTGCCTTTGCGATGCAGCCGAGCGGGCGGCCGCGTGGGCGTTTCGCATCCAAGCGCGGACTTTCGCGCTTGAAGCCCGGCACGTGCGCGCGGGCGAGTTCGATCATCAGTTCCCAGACGGCTTCTGCGCCGGGCGGACGCTCAAGCTCGGGCGTGAGTTGGTAATGATGGAAGAGTGCGGTTAGACGCTTGTCGATCTCCGCATCGAAGGGGCAATCGGCAGCACTATCGCCGCCGCCGAGCCGCAGCGGTGCCGGGCACGCTCGGCGGGCCGAGGTTTGAGGTCTTTCGGGCGAGGATGCGAGTGTACTTCATGCGCTTCCATCCCAACTCAAACGCCGGCCAAGCAGTCTCGGTTAATCGCAGAGTAATGCTACCGAAGAAAACCCGCTTCT
>JANNEL010000368.1:0-3072 GCA_031378595.1 Alphaproteobacteria bacterium | reverse complement strand
CGGCGGAATTTCTACAGGCGTACTGGCAGACGTTGGTGACGTTCGATCCCGCTGCGGTGACACCGTCGGCCGCGCGGCGCACGCGCACAATCGCGACGGCACAGTGCTTGGCACCGTTCCTGAAGGCGCTGTCATTTCGCGGCGGGGACGCAAGCATCGCCGAGTCGACGCCGCATTTTCAGGATGCGATGGACAGCGGCGACCTGCGGACGGCGCTGGTCAACCTTGGGTACAACACCGAAGCCAAGCGCATGCGTATCCTCGATGTCGACCCGCGGCTGATGCCGTGCTTGCATGAGGAGCCGAAGACCGGCGCTGTCATGGTCGCGCTGGGGAACGTCAACGGAATTACGTTCGGCTATGCCGACGGACACTACCGTGTGCTGCGCGACGACGAATTGGCGCAAGCCGGCATGGCCTATTTCGCGACGCCCGCGGCCGCGCAAACGCAGCGCGCGCGGCAGACGTCGTGGTCGGCCAATCTGATGCGGCGGTTCAAGCCGTTCATCGTACAGCTGCTTGCGATCTCGGCGGTCTCGAACATTTTGTCGATCGCGATCCCGCTGTTCGTGATGGCCGTGTACGATCGCGTGATTGCACTTCATGCGCTCGACGTGTTGCCGATGTTGCTTGTGGGCATCGGCATCGCCGTCGCTGGCGACCTTTATCTTCAATCGCTCCGCGCGCAGCTTTTGGGCACGATGGCGGCGCGGATCGACTATCTGATCGGCACCGTCACATTCGCGAAGCTCTTGCGTCTGCCGTTGAGTTACACGGACGGTCCGCCGATTGCGGCACAGATCGCGCGGCTGCGCGAATTCCAAGCGTTGCGGGATCTGTTCGCTGGGCCTGCGGCTAGTGCGATTGTGGATTTTCCATTTACGCTGATCGCGCTTGCCGTGATTGCCGCTCTAGCGGGGTGGTTGGTGCTCGTGCCGATCGTTGCCTGTTTCGTGTTCGCCGTTGCGGGCTTTCTGAGCGCACGCTGGCTGCAAACCTACGAGCAGGCGCATGGCAGTGCCGCGGCGCAGCTCTCCAATCACGTCACGGAGACCACGCTGCACCATGAAAGTTTGAAGCGTGAAGGCGCAGAAGAGGTTTGGACACACCGGTTCCGGCTTACGTCCGCGGCGGCGGCGACGCGTGCGGGTGACTTGCACGATCGCACGGCCGCGATCGAAGCCATGACGCAGTTCCTGAACAGCGCGGCAGCGCTTGCCGTGTTGGTGTCGGGCACGTTGATGGTCTTGGAAGGGGTGATCAGTGTCGGCGCGCTCATCGCCACGATGGCGTTGACATGGCGCATTCTCAATCCGGCGCAGCAGCTCTTCCAGGCATTGGGGCGGTTGAGCCGGTTGCGTTCGTCCATTCAATCGATGGACCAATTGTTGCGCTTGACCGACGAGCATGAGGCGATCGCGCCCAATCTTACGAGAGCGCCGCGCCAAGGGCGGGTGACGCTGAACCGGGTGAGCTTGCGCTACGGCAAAGATACCGACGCCGCGCTGATCAACGTCAGCTTGAATGTGCCGGCGGGCAAAATGGTGGCGATTGCTGGGCCGAACGGTTCAGGCAAGTCGAGCATTCTGCGCGTCATCTTGGGTCTTTATCCGCCGCAAGCGGGCGTGGTGGCGCTGGACGGCGCCGATATCAGGCAATTGCCGCCGCGGTTGTTGCGCCGCTCGATTGCGTGCGCGCCGCAGCGATCGGACCTCTTTTACGGCACGATCGCGCAGAACCTGCGCCTCGGCGATGCACTCGCTACCGACGACGCTCTGCGGGCTGCCGCGGATGCCGCCGGACTGTTGCCGGCGATCTTGAGCCTGCCGGAGCAGTTCAATGCGCGTATCGGCGATGGCGCGACACAGAACGCGGCGCCTGGCTTCTTGCGCCAGCTGGTGATCGCGCGCGCACTCGTGCGACCGGCGCCGGTGTTGCTGCTGGATGAGCCGGAGGCGACGCTGGACGAGGCTGGAGCGACCGCGGTCCAGCATCTGCTCGAGCGGTTGCACGGAACGCGGACCGTTCTCTTCACAAGTCACCGTCCCAGCTACATCCGCATCGCGGATTTTGGCGTTGTCATACGCGGGGGCCAAGTCGAATTCGGCGGCGCGCCCGACGAGGCGATCGCTCGGCTGTCGGCACAAACAAAGAATGGAATTGCGGCATGAGCGAACACGTGATGCGGGCCCTGCAAAATGCGAAGGGCAAGGTCAGGCTGCTTCTGGATCCGGGCGTGGTGCCGCTGAACCAGGCGATCGAGCTGGAAGAGCGCGCGCCGGCGCAGAGCTCGACGCAGCTCGTCTATGCAATTTTCGGTCTCGTGGCGCTGGGCCTTCTGTGGTCGGTACTGACGCGCGTCGATGTGGTGACCAATGCGCCGGGGCGGGTGACGCCCGTGGGCGATGTCGTCGCGATCCAGCATTTGGAAGGCGGCGTGATCGCGCAGATTATGGTGGCCGAGGGCGAGCGCGTCAGCAAGGGCCAAACGCTGCTCAGGCTTGCGGCACTCGACACGACCGGGCGGCTGGAACAGTTGAATGCGAAGCGTGCGACGCATCTGATCGCGATCGAAGGCGATCGGGCCGTTGTGGAAGGCAGAGCGCCGGCGTTCGACGCGGTGGTGCCGGGGTTCTTGCGCCAGAAGGCTGAGCAGTTGAGCCTCTACAATGCCCGCAAACAGGCCATCGAAGCAGAACGTACGGTCTTGACCGCGCAAAAGGCGCAGCGTGAGGCCGAGGTCGCGCGGCTGTCTTCGCAGCTTGTCGTGCTGCGGCGGGATGAGGAACTTTCGGGACAAGAACTTGTGCTTCGGACCGATTTGCTGGATCGGAAACTGACGACTCGCGATCGTTTCTACGGTGCCCAACGGGACGCTGCGGATCGCCAGAAGCAACGGCTGAACGCGCGCGACCAACTGACTGGCGCGAAGAGCGAACTTTCCGAATACGAACGCAAGTTGACGGAACTCGATGCGCGCACAAAAGCGGAGGCGCAGGAGTCGATCGCCAAGCACACGGCCGACCTTGCCGAAGTGGACGCGGCGTTGGGTAACGAGCAGGGGCGCGCGAA
>JANNEL010000344.1:0-3928 GCA_031378595.1 Alphaproteobacteria bacterium | reverse complement strand
GCGGGGCCCATCGGCATCTTTGCGGTGTTCGAACTCGGGCTGCTCGATCTGAAAGCCCATCTCATCGACATCCTCGACCGGCCGGGCGGGCAGTGCACGGAGCTCTATCCTGAGAAGCCGATCTACGACATTCCGGGCTTGGTCGAAGTGACGGGGCAGGGGCTCACCGACAAGCTGATGGATCAGATCAAGCCGTTCGGCGCCACGTTCCACCTCTCGCAGATGGCGGAGTCGCTCGAGAAGGTGGGCGACGGATGGCGCGTTACGACCGATGCAGGGACGCAGATCGAAGCGCGCGTCGTCGTGATTGCGGCGGGCGGCGGCAGTTTCACGCCAAAGAAGCCGCCGATCCCGGGCATCGAAGGCTATGAGAACACCTCGGTGTTCTATGCGGTGCGAAAGATGGAGCGGTTCCGCGACAAGGTCGTGGTGATCGCGGGCGGTGGAGACTCGGCGCTCGACTGGACGCTGAACCTGCAGCCGATCGCGAAGAAGTTGACGCTGGTGCATCACCGCGACGGGTTCCGTGCCGCGCCGGACAGCGTGAACAAGATGCGCGCGCTTGTTGCCGACGGAAAGATGGAATTCCACGTTGCGAACATCAAAGGATTGAACGGCGCGGACGGGCAACTTTCATCGCTGGCGCTGAACACCAAGGAGCGCGGCGACTATGAGCTTCCCGCCGAGATGCTACTGCCTTTCTTTGGGCTGACCATGAAGCTTGGGCCGGTCGCGAATTTCGGGATCAATCTGCATGAGAATTTGATCCCGGTGGATACCGGGAAGTTCGAATCGACGACGCCAGGGATATTTGCGATCGGCGATATCAACACGTATCCGGGTAAGCTGAAGCTGATCCTGTCGGGGTTCCACGAAGGTGCGTTGCTGGCGCAGCAGGCGTTCCGCTATTGCCGGCCGGACGAGAAGTTGCGCTTCCAGTACACGACGTCGTCCTCCAGTCTGCAAAAGAAATTGGGCGTTGCTTGATGAAACTGATCGTCACCGATCGCACTGGCAAGGTGCACGAACTTCAAGCGCGCGACGATTGGAGCGCGATGGAGGTTATTCGCGACGCGAACCTTCCGCTTTCGGCCGAGTGCGGCGGCGCCTGCGCGTGCGCAACGTGCCACGTGTATGTCGATGAAGCATGGGCGGAGAAGCTGCCGGCGGCGCAGCAACAAGAAATTGATAAGCTCGATTTCGGCGTCGCGGTGCAGGACAATTCGCGGCTTTCCTGCCAGATCAAGATGACGTCCGAGATCGATGGGCTTCAGGTGACACTTGCGCCGGAGAGCCTTTAGCTCGTAGGCATCGTCGATGCTGAAGCAGTCCCTATTATTGAAGGTCGACTCGGCCGCGATCGTGCGGGGCCACGATCACGACTCTCCACATTTTTGCGCCGTCATCAGTGGCGCATTTGTGGAATCCAACAGCCGCGGAACAAATACGCTTCAAGCGCTGGACGTGCGCCTTTCGCCACCCGCAAAACGTGATCTGCAATTTAGCACCCTGGGGGCATCCTGTCTGATCGCGGAACTGGATGCGGAGTGCGGCGAGATCTCTAACGCCGTGTATGCGACGGCGCCGTCATGGGCTTCGGCCGTGTTGCGGGATTTGGATACGGCGAAGACTCACGACAGTGCGCGGTGGTCGCTCGATGCGGACCTCGCGGTCGGCGATATTGTCGGCTGGTTGAGTTCGTCGCGCCGGAAGAGCGTTCCGCCGCGTTGGCTCTTGCGTGTGCGCGACATTGTTCGCGAGTGCGGGACGGTGGATACGCGTCAGTTAGCGGCCGAAGCGGGTGTGCATCGGGTTCATCTGTCGCGCAGCTTCCGCGAGCACTTTGGGATGCCGTTGTCGGCGTATGTTCAGCGCGTGCGGGTGTTGCGGGCGGTGCATTTGCTGCGCGCGCCGGAAATGTCGCTGGCCCAGGTTGCCGACCGCGCGGGGTATTTTGACCAAGCCCATTTCAGCCGGTCAGTGGCTCGGTTCTTTGGCCGACCGCCGTCGGCACTTCGCACGATGTTACCGGCGTACAAGACGGGCGGTTCGTTCCCGGTGTAGTTGGCCGTGGAAGCTGCCTGTTGCGGGGGGCGAATGCGAAATATTCCATGGCTGTCGACCGCGCTGCTGGCGATTGGGGCGGCTGTTGTTCTCGTTCCCAATGTGCTTCTGCACTTTGTGCTTGATGCGGTGTTTTCGTATCGCGTCATTGCGCTTGTTCTCGTCGGCGGCGCGGTTGTGGCGCTTGGCATTTCGGCATGGCGTGCGTCGGAGAAGCCGACGCGACGCATAGCGGCGTCTGTCGGCTTCGTCGCGGCGCTGGCTGTCACCGGCGTGACGCTGTATCGCGATTGGCTTTCCTACGAGCGCGCCGCGTTCGCGTTTCGAGCGGATGATGCTGTCCTGCACGGCACGCTGTTTCTGCCGAGTGCGGGCGGACGCTTTCCTGCCGTCGTGATCGCACATGGATCACAAGCATTACCCCGGCGGCTCTACGCCGTTTGGGCGGATGTGTTGGTCCGCGACGGGTTTGCAGTCCTGATCTTCGACAAGCGGGGCACCGGCGAATCGGGGGGAAGCTATGACCAACAGAACAACAGTAGTCCGGAAGTCTTGGAGCGTTTGGGACGAGACCTCGCTGCCGCAGCTGATGCACTTGCCGGCGATCCGCGCGTCGATCGCACGCGCATTTCGTTTTTGGGCTTGAGCCAGGCCGGGTGGACAGTACCGGTCGCGCTGCAACACACGCGGAACGTTGTCTCGTTCGTGTTAATTTCGGGCCCCACGTGCACAAATCGCGAAGAGGCCACCTATAGCGACGCTACGGGCGAGAGCGCTGGTCCGGATTGGGCACGTCGCAGATTGGACGCTGACGCGCAGGTGCTCAAGGCGGGACCGGGCGGATTCGATCCGTTGCCTTACCTTCGCGGTACCAACATCAGGGGTCATTGGATCTTCGGCTCGCGCGACGCGAGCATTCCGGTCACGCGCAGCAGCGCGATACTTGACGAACTGATCGCGGAGGGGCGTCCGTATTCGTATGAGACTTTGGACGAGGCGGACCACCTGCAGATTTCGGGGCGCGGCGGCGTTCCAGACTTCGACCCGCGCATGTGGGCCATTTTGGGGCGCGAGCTTCGCAAAGCCAATTAGCGCGGACGATGGTCGGGGCCAGACGGGTTGCGGCTTCGTCTTGGGCGCGTTGACCTACGCCGCAGCTTTGCCCTTTGTGATTTCCCAAATCTTCAGCGGCGTTAGCGGCATGTCGACGTGGGAAATGCCGTACGGCGTCAACGCGTTGACGACTGCGTTCACGTAGGCCGGCGCTGCACCAACGGTTCCGGCTTCGCCGCAGCCTTTGACGCCGAGTGGGTTCGTCTTGCAGGGAATTTCGTTCGTCTTGAACGTCATCATCGGGAAATTGTCGGCGCGCGGCATCCAGTAGTCCATGAACGAGCCGGTGACGAGTTGGCCCGAGGTGTCGTCGTAGACGGCGATTTCGCCCATCGCTTGGCCGAGGCCCTGCACGACGCCGCCGTGAACCTGACCTGCGACGAGCAGCGGGTTCACGATCTTTCCGAAGTCGTCGACGATCGTGTAGCGCGTGATGTCGGTCGTTCCGGTTTCGGGGTCGATCTCGACTTCGCAGATATGACAGCCGTTCGGCCAGGTGTTCGAGGCGTTCTTGAACTCGCCGTCGGCGGCGAGGCCTTCGATGTCTTCGACGTTCGCTTGGGTTTTCGCGATACGTGCGACTTCGAAGAGGCCAATCGCGCGGTCAGTGCCGGCGATGCGGAACTTGGCATCGGCATATTCGATGTCGCCGAGCGCCGCTTCGAGTTCGTTCGAGGCAATCGCTTTGCCCTTCTCGACAATGTCTTTGACTGCAACGCCGATCGCGCCACCGGCCATGGTGAGCGAGCGC
>JANNEL010000342.1:0-4156 GCA_031378595.1 Alphaproteobacteria bacterium | reverse complement strand
CGTTGGGCCCGATGTCTGCAGGCTCCGGCTACACGTTGATGCACAACTGGCTCAATCGTGGCGGCCCCGGCCATCGGCGCGTCGAAGGCAACATCGGCCGGCTCGCCGCCTTACTGGTTTCAGCGCTCAAAGCCCGCGGCGGCACGCTGCGCCTTTCCGCGGATGTCGTGAGCATATTGCTCGACAATCAGTCGGCGCGTGGCGTCCGCTTGACCAATGGTGAAGAAATCCGTGCATCGATTGTGGTATCCGGCGCTGACCCGCGGCGCACGATGCTGGGCCTCGTCGGCGCACCCGAACTGCCGCCGGAGTTCGTGTGGCACACGCAATCGATCAAGATGCGAGGCTCGGTCGCCAAGGTGCATCTGCTGACGGACGGCAGTCACGGCCTGCCGACTGGCACGCTCGCGATCGCACCCGGCATCCGATATCTCGAACGCGCCTACGACGCGGCCAAGTATGGCCAGATGTCCGCGCAGCCATTCCTGGAAATCACGACGGCCGGCCGCGTTGTCTCGATCCATTTCCAGTTCGCGCCCTACGCCTTGCGCGAGCGCGATTGGGGGCAAGAGCGCGCGGTGCTCGAGCGCTGCGCCGTCGACACCGCGTCAAACGCGTTCCCGCAACTCAAATCGTCGATCCGCGAAATCAGATCGCTGACGCCGCTCGATCTCGAAAAAAAATACGGCCTGACCGAGGGCGATCTCAACCACGGCCAATTGATCTTGGATCAAATGTTCTTCATGCGCCCGATGCCCGGTTGGTCGAACCACAAGACACCGATCGACGGTCTTTACCTCTGCGGCAATGGCGGTCATGGCGGTGGCGGTATCAGCGGCGCCGCCGGCCGGAACGCGGCGCGAGCTATTCTGAAAGCGAAGTGACTACCACAAAACTTTGCGCAGCGCGGCCGGATAGAGCTTGTGTTCGGCCTCAAGAATGCGCGCGCTCAGCGTTTCTTCCGTGTCGCCGTCGAGAACCGGCACCTCCGCTTGCGCGATTGTCGGACCAGCATCGAGCTCGGGCACGACAAAGTGCACGGTGCAGCCCGTCACCTTCACGCCGGCATCCAGTGCCTGACGTTGTGGCTTCAACCCGCGAAACGCCGGCAGAAGGGACGGGTGGATGTTGACGATGCGGCCCTGCCAGTTGCGCACGAAGCCCGGCGACAGAATGCGCATGAACCCGGCAAGGCAAACGAACTCCACATTCGCCCGCGTCAACACGTGGTGCAGTTCGGCGTCATAGGCTTCGCGGTCACGGTTCTCGCGCCGAAAGCGGACCTGATCGATGAGCGCGGTCTCGATCCCAAGCTCGCGCGCGATACCCAGTCCGTCGGCCTCCATCCGGCTCGACACGACAAGCACGATCTCGGCGGGAAAATCATCCGCGCGCGCGGCTTCGATCAGCGCCCGCATGTTACTGCCGCGCCCGGAGATCAAAATGGCGACGCGCTTTCGCGTCATAAGGCTAGCCGGCCCTTGTAACGCACAGTTGGCTCACCGTTCCCTTTGACAAGGCGCCCAAGCCGCGACACCTTTTCGCCCGCCTCCGACAGGATGCGCATCGTTGCGTCCGCGCTGGCTTCCGGAACGACGACGATCATCCCGATGCCGCAGTTGAACGTGCGCAGCATCTCGCGTTCGTCCACGCCGCCCGTACGCGCGATCCACTGAAACACCGGCAGCGGCGCCCACGCGGCGAGATCGATCTCGATATCGAGATCGTCCGGCACGACGCGGGGCGCATTTTCCGTCAACCCGCCACCCGTGATGTGCGCCAGCCCCTTCACGTCGCTGCCTCGAATCGCCGCGAGCGCGCTCTTCACATAGATACGCGTCGGCGCGAGCAGTGCGCGGCCCAGACTCTGGCCGCTCGCAAATGGCGCCGGTGCCTCATACTTCAGCCCTTGATCGGCAACGAGCCGACGCACCAACGAAAACCCGTTCGAGTGCACACCCGACGACTGTAACCCAAGCACAACGTCGCCCACGGCCATGTCGCGCCGCGGCAGCACCTGATCGCGCTCAACAGCGCCGATCGCAAACCCGGCCAGGTCATAGTCGCCGCGCGCATACATACCCGGCATCTCAGCCGTCTCGCCGCCGACGAGCGCGCATCCGGCCTGGCGGCACCCTTCAGCGACGCCTTTCACGACTTCCGTGCCCATCGTCACGTCGAGCTTGCCGGTCGCGAAATAATCGAGGAACAGCAGCGGTTCCGCCCCCTGCACGACGATATCGTTCACCGACATCGCAACGAGGTCGATGCCGACTGTGTCGTGAATGCCGGACTCGATCGCAACCTTCAGCTTCGTTCCAACCCCATCGGTTCCGGCGACGAGCAGCGGATCCTTGAACCCTGCCGCCTTCAAATCGAACAAGCCACCGAACCCGCCGAGCGCAGCATCCGCCCCCGGCCGCGCGGTCGACTTCGCGAGCGGCTTGATCGCCTCAACCAGCGCGTCGCCGGCGTCGATATCGACACCCGCCTGAGCGTAGGTGAGGCCGTTCTTGGCGTGGGTCATCTCAAGCTCCGGAATCGCGGGCGTTAAAGCAGATGAGGCACAGGAAGTCCAAGGTCGCGCCAAGCTTTGCTCACAACTTCGCCCTTCTATATGGTCGCGCTCCTTTTGCGCCGGATTCATCTATCCGGCGCGGCAAACGGTGAGCCATGACCCACAAGCGAACACTGATTACCAGCGCACTTCCGTACATCAACGGCGTCAAGCATTTGGGGAACTTGACCGGGTCGATGCTGCCCGCCGACGTCTACGCCCGCTATTGCCGTGCGCGCGGCCGCGAGACGCTCTTCATCTGCGCGACCGACGAACACGGCACGCCGGCGGAACTCGCCGCCCTCGAAGAGGGGCTGCCCATCGCCGAATACTGCGCGAAATGGTGGGCCGTCCAGAAGAAACTCTGCGACGGCTTCGGCCTTTCGTTCGACTATTTCGGCCGCTCGTCCAGCCCACAGAATCGCGAACTCACACAAGCCTTCGCCAAGGTGCTGTGGGAGCGCGGCCATATCGAGGAACGCACAACCCGCCAGGTCTATTCGAAAGCTGACGCCCGCTTTCTGCCCGACCGTTACGTGATCGGCACCTGTCCGCACTGCAACTACGACCGAGCCCGCGGCGACCAATGCGAAAACTGCACGCGCGTGCTCGATCCGGCCGACCTCATCGAACCACGCTCGGCGCTCTCGGGCTCGAAGGACATCGAGTTGCGCGACAGCAAGCACCTGTTCTTGAAGCAGGCAGCGTTCTCCAACGAGCTCCGCAAGTGGATCGGCACGCGGACGGAGTGGCCGAACTTGGTGTCGTCGATCGCTCTGAAATGGCTTGATGAAGGGCTGCAGGATCGCGGCATCACCCGCGACCTTGCATGGGGCGTCCCCGTCAACGCGCACGAGTGGGGCCTGAACCCGGACGGCAAACGGCCCGATGTCGAGGGCCTTAAGGGTAAGGTCTTCTACGTTTGGTTCGACGCACCGATCGAATACATCGGGGCCACGAAAGAATGGGCGGAGTCCGCGCCCGGCTCGAACGCGCGCGATTGGAAGGCCTGGTGGATCGGCGACAACGCGCAATCAGAAGTCCGCTACGTGCAATTCATGGGCAAGGACAACGTCCCATTCCACACCGTGGGCTTCCCCGTCACCATCCTCGGGTCCGGCGAGAAGTGGAAGCTCGTCGACCAGATCAAAGGCTTCAACTGGCTGAACTACTACGGCGGAAAATTCTCGACGAGCCAGAAGCGCGGCGTGTTCATGGATGCGGCCTTGGAAATCCTGCCGCCCGATTATTGGCGCTGGTACCTGATCGCCAACGCACCGGAGAATGCCGATTCCTCGTTCGCCTGGCAGCATTTCGCCGACACCGTAAACAAGGACCTCGCGGACGTCCTCGGCAATTTCATGAATCGCACGTTGAAGTTCACAGAGAAGCAGTTCGGCCCAACGATCCCCGCGGGCGGCGAGCGCGGCGCGCCGGAAGCCCGGTTGGTCGAACAATTGGAGCAGCGCATCGCGGCCTACACGCAGCATCTCGAAGACATGCAGTTCCGCAAGGCAGCAGCCGAGCTGCGCGCGACTTGGGTCTTGGGGAACGAGTATCTGGCCGAAGGCGCGCCGTGGACATCGATTAGGACGAACA
>JANNEL010000309.1:0-2601 GCA_031378595.1 Alphaproteobacteria bacterium | reverse complement strand
GGGCGCTCGTTTACGGAAGTTCTGTGGAGGTTGTTGCTACTCGAGCACGGCGCGGAAGGCGACCGCGCGCGTCGTGCCGCCGTCGAGCGGCACGTTCATCACCCAGCGGATGTGCGTGTAGTCGTTCGGGCCGGCCTGGCGGCGCTTGCCGTCTTTGTCGGTCACCTGGAGCTTTGCCGCATCGGCGAACGATTTGCCGGCGTCGACCGAGAACGTCACGATCGCGCTTTGCGTGGTCGCGCTTTTGTCGATGTATTTCATCTGGTTCGGGATCGGCGCCACGATGACGATATTTTCGCTGGGCGCCTGCCCGCCGTTCTTGAGATTGTACGTATAGACGACGGTGTCGCCCGGAACGACGGTCAGGGCCGGGATGCGGTTGACCTTCACGCCGCCCTGCGTATCGCGGACGACGACTTCCTTCTCGACCTGCGTCGTGACGGACATCGGCGACGCGGCCAATGCGGCCCCCGAAGCCAGCAATCCGGCGGCGAAAACGGCAAGAATGTGCGAACGCATGACCCAGCGGCCTCCAAGCAATGAGCGACTCAACCGCGGAGTGTCAGGGAATACGGTAAACGAATCCTTATATCGATTGCGAGACGGCGCGGGTGCAACGGGAGAGCGCCCGCTCTTGCTGCACCCGTCCGCTTTGGCGCTATCGGAAAGTCAGCCTCACATCAAGCCACGAAGGTACAAAGGTTTCACGAAGAAGAGCGTTCGCGCGCGCAGCGCGCAATCGGGATCAGCTTGGCGCTTCGCGCCGAAGTAACGCCACTTCGTGCGTCCTTCGTAGCTTCGTGGCTTGGTGTGAGGCTGACTCGGCACCGATCCGGCGAGGAACGAATTGATCTAACTCTTGAACCCGATGCGGGCGTGGGTGCCGTCGCAGAAGGGTTTTGTCGATGAGCCGCCGCAGCGGCAGAGCCTCGCGTTTTGCGCGCGCGTCACGGTGCGGCCGGTGCCGGCGCAGATTTCGATGTTGCCCATCAGTTGCAGCGGGCCGTCGGCGAGCGGGTCGATCGTGAGTGTGCCGCCGCGGAAATCGAGTGCTTCGCTTTCGATGGTGGCCGGTTCGCCGGTTGCCGCGAATTTTGCTGCGATGTGGGAGTTGTCGCAGAACGGTTTGTTCTTCGATTGGCCGCAGCGGCAGAGCGTGGCGCGCGTGAACGTGCCCTCGCCCATCGCGACGGCCGCGTTCACCGCATAGGGGCCGTTCTCGCGGATGCGCACGAAATTGACGTCTGGCGCGCGTTCTTGCGGGCCGCCGTCGTGGCGGTCGTAGGTGATCGCGCCAGACGGGCAGTTGTGCGCGACGTGGATCAGGTGGTCGAGCGTTGCGGCCTCCGGGTGGATCCACGTGCCCGGTGTGTTGGCGCGGAACACCTTCGGCGCCTCCAGCACGCAGTGGCGGGAGTGGATGCAGCGCTTGGTGTTGAAGCGGACGGTGATGTCCTTGGTGTGCGCCACGTTCGGATCGCCGGGTGCGTCTTCCACCGGCGCTTGCTTCGGCGGCGGTTTTACGCGCGCGGTTTCATTCACGGTCAGCGCGATGTGGCTTTCGTAATGCTCATGCAGTGCGTCGAAGCGCTTCGCGAGTTTCGCCAGCCGGTCGCCGACGCCGGTGAGCGGCGTATGGCGCTCGAGCGCGGTCGCTGCCGCGCCGAGTTCTTCCGTCCGTTCGCTCAAGATTTGGCTGGCGCAGCTTTGCACGAGCTGGCCCGACGAGCGCGGGAGCGAGAACGTGAGACCCGCGGTCGCGCCCTTGCCGGCCGGCAGCTTCGTCGCCGCCTCGCCCACCGTCTGCAGCGCGTACATCAGTTCGGTCGATCCGATCGCCAGACCCGTGCGCAGTTCGGCCGGAAGCGGCGCCGGCGAGAACACTTGCGCCAGCACGCGCATCATCAGCGCGTAGATCGCGTTGCCAAGGTCGACGACCTTCGCCGCGGTTTGGTCCTCGATCGGCGTCATGTCGGGCGGCGCTTCAGTGTAGAGCGTGGGGTTCGCGGCCGCGTTGCGCGCGGGTTCGAACGCGGGGCGCGCGGCCTTCATCGCGGCCAGTTCGTTCTTGATCGCCGCGAACTTGGCGTAGTGCGAGGTTTCGCTGTGCGCGGGTGCACCTTCGCCTTGGATCACGATCTCTTCGATCGCGCGGCGGGCGCTTGCGACATCCGTCACCTTGAAGAGGCCGGGCAGACCGAACTCGGCCGCGCCCACTTGCGCATCCGCGTGGCCGACGAAGATCTTCCTCTCGCTGCATGTACCGACGAGGCGGATGATACCGTTGATGATGCCGTGATAGAGGTGGCCTTGGCTCACGTAGTCTTGCGCCGCCGGCGACAGCAGATCGGCGCGCGCGGCGCGGTGATAGTGCGCGTGCTCGAAGCCCGCGCCATCGGCCAGCGTGATGCCTTCGGGACGCTCGATATAAAGGAAGTGGTCGAGGGCCGCGGCCGAGAACGGCATCAACTTCATCACTACGTCGGCGGGAAAGCGCCCGGGGCGGACGGGAAACTCAGGCTTCCACAGATGCGGCGCCGAGCCCAGCGCGGTCAGCATGTTGTTCACGAGCGCTAGATGCAGCATCTCCTCGCGCGCGAT
>JANNEL010000258.1:0-2600 GCA_031378595.1 Alphaproteobacteria bacterium | reverse complement strand
GGGGCGAGGCGCGGCATAGTCTGGGAGCGCGGGCGTCCCGCCCGCTCTTCTCAGGCTACTTCGCAGCGGCGGCGAATTCAGGTTGCGACCCAACAGGCACCGGCATCTTGTAGTGCACGCGTGCGTCGCTGCAGATTTTCTTCCAGCTTTGCTCGATGTTGCCGGCCAAGCGCTCGAGCATGTCTTTTGAAAGAGCCGGCTGATCCAGTTTGAATTCGCCGTACACCGCTGCCAGGCTGGTGCGGAGCTCCTTCAACGCGCTGCCCATGTCGTCGCTCGCCACGCGTCTGAACTGCCGTATGCCGCTTCTCGCGTTCGACGGGTTGAATCCAGTCAGAAACTTAGGGAATTCGATGAGTTCGTCCATTGCGGTTTGCACGTTGGTAAAGTGCGAGAGGATGGCCTGCTTTTCTTCGGGGTTAAACGCGGCGGCGAGGGTGACGGATCGCTTGGCCGTGTCAACTTCGGTCACAAAGGCCGTGAGCGTCGTTGACACCTGCGACGCGCCCCGCAACGTCGGCACGTTCTGATCGGCAATCGTTTTCACAGCGCCGAGGAAGCGGCCGCAAATATCGGCCGCATAGTTTGCAAGCTTGTCTTTCGTTGCAAACGACGTTTCGGTGCGCATGATCTGCGCCGTGAGCGGGGTCAGGAAAAAGTCGATCGCGAGCAGCGTGACGCATAATCCGTAAACGGAGTTGTAAAGCAACGCATAGACGCTGGCGCTCTGGCTATTCTCGTTCAGGCCAAGCAGCGCGTACAAACCGGTCAGCGGCTTGAGGTGTCCTTCGCTCTCAAGCGCAAGGAGCACGAACGGTGCCAGCAGAAACGCAATCGCGCCGATCCGCATCCAATGGATCAGCGCCTTGTTCGCATCGAAGCTCTCGACCGAGGCGATCCCTTTGCTACGCAGAGCTTCGTTGAAGTCGGTCTCGCCGCCAGCCGCGGCTGCAAGCAGCCCTGCCAGCACCAGCGCAACCGCCGTATAAATCACGCGGTCGAATACAAACGCCTTCTCACCGGCGACGCTGAGCTCTGTCTCAGGCAACACGGCCCACGCGAGCGTCAGCAAGACGACCGCAAACACCCCAAACAACGCAATTTGCGCTTTGCGATACCACCGCATGCGACGCCCCCACGCCTAATGCCACCCAAGCCAAGCCCCCCGGCTTGCAAGGGACAGTATTGCGCAGGACAAAGCAAAGAAGTGGCGCGCGGAAAGCACAGACGAGGAATATATGTCTGGATTTAAGCGCAACGTCGAGAACGTGGCGTGAACCATCTCATCTCAACCATTGTTCACCGCATAGTACACTCGCCACCTGATGCAGCCGTGCGCGACACCTTTGTAGCAAATCGCGAGAAGGTCGCCTGAGAAGTCGATATGGTCCAGCGCGATCTCAGGGTGCATGCGCGCGCGGGCCAAGTCGCCGTAGAAAACAGTTAAAGAACGGGGACAGCTTACCGATTCCCCTTCACCGCACCGCCGACGAAGCCTCGTGAATGGTCGGCCTGAGCGCGCCGGCCGCTTCACGGTCCAATCCGCGCTGATAGTAGAATTCCGACACGCCGATGCTGACCGCGATGGACACGACCGTCACGATCCACGTGAGGCTCACGCTCAGGTTCGGGTCGAACACGGTTCGATAGAGAATCCCCTGCGGTGAATACCAATTGAGATGCCGGAGCGAGACTTTCGATCCATCGCGTGCCTCCACTTCGCTATTGCCGAGTCCGCGAAGCGCATCCAACGACAGGGCGGCGGCGTCGTCACCAAAGCCCGTCGTGGCTCTGCGAACCTGAACCTCGGCGACAACACTGCGTTGGCCATACTCGCCATTCACGATGACGACGACCCGCTCGCCTTCCCGAAACCCAAACCTTTGAAGACGAGTCCTGGTGAGCCGCACCACGCGGCCCTCACCATTCTCCGGCACGATGTCGAGTTCCAGAGGCGCCGACTTCGGCATCAAGAACCGCTCGACCAATATCGAGAGCAGGTGCGCGAGACCTGCCAGCACACCCAGAATGATTGCGAGCAACAAAGCCGCCCGCAACGTCGGCGCATGCGCGATAGCGCTGTCCAGAAAAGTACGCAGGTCGGCCAACGCGGCCGCCACAAATGGCCCGATCCCCACCGTCCGCCCCCCGACGTCCAACAAGTATTTCCGGTGACAGTCTGGATCAGGCGAGCAACAGCTCGCTAGTGCTCACGCGCCGCAACGACCGGAAATTCAGATTCCCCCGGCGAGCGAATTTCAAGACCGCGCTGGCTGCGCTATAAAAGCTGTCACCGCGTTCAACGCCGGAGCGCCAAAGTATGGCGACGGCATATGTATTCACGCGCCGGGAACAGGTAAGGTGTCCTCGTTCTGCGCGATATGGGTACGGAGGCTGACATGGAATTGCGCATTGTCATCATATCCGCAGCGCTTGCCGTGCTCGTTCTGCTGTCGGTCATCGCGGCGCGCTCGTTTCCGAAGGGCGCAAGGGTTCCCATGCAGTGGGGGATCACCGGCAAGCCCACGTGGTACGCGCCGGTTGGGTTCGCCGTGTCCGCCACGCCGATCCTCGCGGCGATCGTGTTCTCGTTGAGCGTA